>JANQIJ010000148.1 GCA_028282185.1 Rhodospirillales bacterium | reverse complement strand
TTGGATTCGAACCAACGTAGGCGTACGCCAACGGGTTTACAGCCCGTCCCCTTTAGCCACTCGGGCACCCCTCCGGATACCCGTTTCCTGGATCGTCGAAACGCCACGGCAAAAGGCGCCGGCCCGACTGCTTTCGCGGGACCCGCGCGAACCGTGGAAATACGAGCATTTGCAACCGGATGTCAACGCCTAAACACACGAAAATAGCCCACAGCGCCCTCTCCTCCTCTCGAATGAGAGCGGCAAGCGGCAGACTTTGAATTTAAAACCATGTTAAATGGCGCCATGACCAAGCGCAAGTCCCGTAAATCTCCGCCTCCGCAGAATCGATCCGGTGCCGCGGCCGGTGGCCCGCGCCCTGGTCGCGCCCCTGCCGGTCGGCGGCGCCATGACCCGACGGGCGGCCATGGCCGGGGTCTGTGGATATACGGCCGCCATGCGGCGCTGGCCGCGCTGGCCAATCCGGATCGGCACTGCCACCGCCTGCTGGTCACTCGGAACGCGGCGGAGACCATGGGCGATACCCTCGCCGGCGCCGGACGTCCGGCGCCGGAGATCGTCGATCGACGCGAGATCGCCGCCCAGTTGGCGCCGGACGCGATCCATCAAGGCATCGCCGTTCTGGCGGCCCCCTTACCGGACGTAGGCATGGACGGCCTCTGCCATCGAATCGGACCGCGAACGGCGGCATTGGTCATCATCTTGGACCAGGCCACCGATCCGCAGAACGTCGGCGCGGTGCTGCGCTCGGCGGCGGCCTTCGGCGCCGACGCCGTGATCACCCAGGACCGGCATGCGCCGGACGCCACGGGCGCCCTGGCCAAGGCCGCATCGGGCGCGCTGGAAACCGTGCCCCTGATCGCGGCGACGAACCTGACGCGCAGCATGAAACAGCTTAAAGGCAACGGTTTCTGGTGCCTCGGCCTGGACGGCGGCGGCGGCGCCATGGCAATCGCCGATGCCGACCTGTCCGGGCGGGTGGCGCTGGTGGTCGGAGCCGAAGGAACGGGGCTGCGCCGATTGGTCCGCGACACCTGTGATGCGCTGGTGCGCATTCCAATCTCGCCGACGATGGAGAGCCTCAACCTGTCCACCGCCAGCGCCGTGGCCCTTTATGAATGGTCCCGCCGCGCCGCCGCCGATCCAGCGTCTTGAGCCGTCCTCATCCGGCTTTGCGCCCAGCCCTGCGGCCGCGGCCGCGGCCGTCCCCGCGCTCCTGAGGCGGCGCCTCGCCCCTGGGCAGAGGACAAAGAAAATAAGGACTAAGAAAATACAGAGGCAGGCCTTGATCCAGATTGATCAGCCCGCCGTATTATTGTAGAGAAAATCACCCTGGGGGGGGGATTAAGGAGATGCGTCGCCGTCACGGGGATGCCCGACGATGCCCGCTTCCCGTCCTCCCGGCCAACGGCCCGGCCCGGCCATCCGCGCCGCCTTCGACGACGGAACCGCCGTGCCGACGTCGCGTCAGCCCGATGGAAATGCCCGGCACCCGTCCGGTGCGACCGCTTGCCGCCGGGTCCGGTCCCGTTCCAAGCAGCGCACGCGGGCGACGTACCGCCCGAAGATCACGGCGGTTGAGCGGCCTCGCCCAAGCGGGTATACGTCCGTCACGGTCGCTCCGCCGGCCGCCGGCCGGTGGAACGCAACGGCGCCAAGGGCCGGCTTAGCTCAGTTGGTAGAGCACCTGATTTGTAATCAGGGGGTCGCGGGTTCGACTCCTGCAGCCGGCACCACCGCGGGAACCGCACACGGCCAGCTTGACGGCGCTTCAGCGATTGCCCGAACACCCGGTGCCTGCGATACTTTGCCGTTTAATCAACAGGTTCTCGGATAACCGATGGTCCTTTCTCGGCGGATATGGGCCCCCGTCCGACATTTCACCTATGTTGCCGGTGTCGTCGTCTTGATCACCATCTGGCTGGCTCCGGTTGCCTCGGCCAACGGGTCCCAGGCGCAGCGTGCCCTGCTGATCAATTCCTACGACCCGTCGTTTCCGACCTTTTTCAAACAGATCGACGGGATCAAGCACGGCTTCCTGGAAAGCGGCTATTCCCAAGAAACCCTGACCCTCGACATCGAGTTCATGGACACCAAACGCTACGCCGGTGCCGAGAACGTCGAGCGATTCCGCCGCTCCCTGGCCTTCAAACTGGACGGCCGGAAACCCTATGACCTCATTCTGGTGTCGGACGACAACGCGTTGGTTTTCGCCCTGGAACACCAGGACGACCTTCTCGCCGGGCGGCCCATCGTCTTCCTGGGCATCAACAACGTGCGTCTTGCCAAGGAACTGGCGACCAACCCCGACGTCACCGGCGTGGTCGAGGCAATTTCCCTGGAAGACACGCTGGAAATCATAGAGCTGCTGCACCCTGGCTCGGACGAGCTTTACGTCGTCGTCGCGGCCAACCGGTCAAGCCGCGCCAATCTGGCGCGGTTTCAGGCCCGAAAGGGCGCGTTGAAACGCATGACCGGGAAAATCCTGGCGCTCGACGATCTGAGTTACGCGGAATTGGCGGCGCGGATGAAGGCGATCCCCGAGACCTCGGCGGTGCTGTTGTTCGGCGCCTACCGCGACCGTGAAGGCAAGACAAAGACCTATCTTGAAGGACTGCGCTACCTGCTGCGCCATACCAAGGCACCGATCTACAGCCTGTGGGAACACGGCCTTGGCTTCGGCATCCTGGGCGGCAAAATGATCAGTCATTTCGAACAGGGCCGCGTTGCCGCGCGCATGGCCAGTAAAATCCTGGACGGCGTCTCACCGGCCGCCGTTCCAGTCGTGTCGTCAAGCCCGAACGTCTTCACCTTCGACTATCGCGTGATGCAGCACCATGGCCTGGCCCTCGAGGATCTGCCGCCGGAGGCGAAAATCCTGAACGCGCCGAAGACTTGGTACGCACATTATCAAGTCTGGATTCCTTGGATCGTCGCCTTCTTCGTTTTTCAGTTCGTGATTATCGTCTTCCTCGCCGTCAACGTCGCCCGCCGGCGTCAGGCGGAGAAGCTGGCCATCGAGAGCGAACGGCGGTTCAAGGACTTGGCGCAGTCTTCGTCGGATTGGCTATGGGAGACCGATGCGGCCGGGCGGTTCACCTATTTGTCGGACCGCTACGAGGCGACAACCGGCATTCAGGCGTCGGAGCGCCTGGGCGCACGCCGCTTCGAACATCTGCCGGAAGAGCTCGACCCCGGAATGCGCCTGCGCCTGACAGATCATTTGGACGACCTACGCAACCACCGGCCTTTTCGCGATTTCGAGTTTCCGACCACGGCCACGCCGGATGGATCGGTACGCTGGGTCAGGATCAGCGGTATGCCCGTGTTCGACCGCCAAGGCGGCCTTTCGGCCTATCGGGGCACCGGTTCGGACATCACCGGCGAAGTCGCGGCCCGCGACGCGATTTTGCAAGCGCGCCATCAGGCCGAGTTGTCCAGCCAAGCAAAAAGCGAGTTTCTGGCCCATATGTCCCACGAGCTACGCACCCCGCTGAACGGCATCATCGGGTTTTCCCAGGTCATGAACAGCGAAACCTATGGCCCGCTCGGGTCCGATAAGTATCGGGAATACGCGACGGATATCATCAAGGCCGGGACACATCTTCTGGCCGTCCTCAATGACATCCTCGACCTGTCGCGGATCGAGGCCGGCGCCGTCGAACTGGAAGAAGCGGATTTCGATCTTTTCGATGCCATCGAATCCAGTCTCCGCATGGTCGCCGAAGGCGCCCGGGCGCGCAAAGTCAAGGTCGCGTCGAAGGTCGCACCCGGCAGATTCGTTTTGCGCGGCGACGAACGCCGGGTCCGGCAGCTTTTCATCAACCTGCTGACCAACGCGGTCAAGTTCACGGAAGCCGGCGGATCGGTGGAGATCGACGCCGCTCGAACGAAAGAAGGTGGCTTAGACGTTCAGGTATCCGACGACGGAATCGGCATCTCGCAGGAGTTTCTGCGGCATATCAAGGAGCCCTTCGGCCGGGTCGAAGGCAGCATGACCCGGAGCTTCGAGGGGGTCGGTCTGGGCCTGCCCATCGCCGAAACCATCATGGAGATGCACGGCGGCCGGCTGGAAATTGAGAGTACGCCTGGGCTGGGCACGAAAATCTGCCTGTCATTCCCGCCCGAGCGGGTGAGCGGCATGATCGATTCCTTGGTGGCCGGCACCTAGAGCGTGTCACGCTTACATCGAATCGCTCTAAGACCGGTACATCCAAATGGACCTGCCGCGCCGTCAGCTCCGATCACGGGCAACGACGGGACCGCGCCGCCGATGTCGGTGGCCGTCGCCGGCTCACCAACGCATCGCGACCTGAAGCCCGCAACGCAAGCGACGACAGCGTAACAAACGCAAGCACGCCTTTTAGGCGCATGCATGCTATGATGGTCGCAAAAAGGGAGATTTTCTCGAATTGGCGCATGGGTTAGGACCGATACGGCGGTTCGAACCATCGGACGGCAGCAAGGGGGACCTGACGATGACCGACATCTTCGACAAGATTTCGCAGGAATTGAGCAACGCGGTCGCGGCCCGCGACGAGAAAAAAATCAAGGCGCTGGAAAGATACTTCGAAGCCGCACCGCAAAGCGATGCCTTCGGCCCCTCGCTCCGGCTGTCGGCCAAGCAGGCAGGCAAGCAGGCCGCCGCCATGGCGGAGAGCGACGTGGTCGTCGGCATTGCCAATTCGATCTCACGGGCGGGCCGTTGGCTGAAGTACCAGAACATGCTCAACGGCTACGAAGGACCGGTCATCGTTTCCGAGGGCGACAGCTGGTTCCAATACCCGATCAAGCTTTACGACGTGATCGACAACGTCAGCGACCGCTACGCCACCCGATCGCTGGGCGGCGGCGGTCATCTATTGGCCGATATGTTCCAGGAAGACGAATACGCCGACGCCATTCGCGAGGAACGCCCGCATATCTTCCTTTTGAGCGGCGGCGGCAACGACATGGTTCACGACGAGAACTTGGCGAACTTCCTGCACCCCTATCGACCGGGGATGGACACCCAGGCGATCATCGACCGGGCCGCCTATGACCGGTTCCTCAGGCGCATGCAGGACATCTACGAAGCGATCTTCGAAAAGGTTCTGAACATCGATGGCGACGTGGCGATCATGTGCCACGGCTACGATCATGCCGTTCCGGTTCCTGGCGGCAGCTGGCTTGGCCGCCCCATGCAAACCCGGAACGTGCCCAAAGGCCAATGGCCGAAAGTCATCGCCCGGATGATCGATGAATTCAACTTAATGCTCAAGACCGCCGCCGGCGGTTTCCCGGGTCGGGTATTCCATATCGATTGCCGCGGCGTGGTTCAGTCCTCGGGCAAGGGTTGGCACGACGAACTGCACCCCAACGATCCGGGCTACAAACTTGCCGCGGATCGGTTCATCGAACAAATCCAGGCGGTGGCACGGGGTCGAGGCTTTCCCGCGCGCCCGACACGCGTCGATTTCGGCGACATGGAAGACATGTTCGGTGAAACGCATCGCCCCCTGGATACGATTATCGACTTCGGCGGCCGCGACCCCGGACGCCCGGACGAAGCCCTGATCGGCGCCGGCATTCCACCGGATCGCCCGCCGGCCGTGGGGGCCTCCGCCGACGAGGATCAAGGCGGTGGCGGCGGCCAGCATCCCTGCTCGTCGTTGGTCGCCTGGCGGGCAGTATTGTCCGCAGAAGACCGCGCCGCCTATCGCGACTATCAGGAACTGTTGGACGAATGGGACCTGCCCGACACACCGGCCCGCCTGGCGGCGCGGCGAGAAATGGCGTCCGGGTTCGACGTCAACGCGCTGGAAAGGGTGCTCGGCAAATCCAACATCTACGAAGCCAGCTACCTGGAAAAGGGACAGCGCGCGGCGCGCGCCGTGGGTCGAATTTCGATCATCAACGAATACGGCGTGTCCCGCGGTTTCGGCACCGGATTCCTGGTCGGCGACAGGGTCCTGTTGACCAACAACCACGTCCTCGATCGGGCCAGCCGCGCCCGCAACAGCTTCGTCATCTTCGACTACGAATACGATGCGGACGCCAACCTGAAGCATACCCAGCGGTTCGATCTCGACCCAAGCCTGTTCTTCACCAGCGCCGAATTGGACTTCACCTTTGTCGGCGTCGCGCCGACAAGCCGCCACGGCGTCAATCTCAGCGATCCGTAATCGCTGAGATTGACGCCGTGGCGGCCTGTCGGCGGGACGCCGACAAA
>JANQIJ010000147.1 GCA_028282185.1 Rhodospirillales bacterium | reverse complement strand
CGGCCGGGGGGCGGGCGATGAAGGGGCGGGCGATGCGGCGCACCCGATCGCGCTGGGCGTCTTCTGTCAGGTATTCCACCGGCGACTTGCCGTCGACGCGGGCCAGGAACAGGGCGGGAAGCAATGCGGCGGTTCGTGCCGTGACCTCGGCATCCGGCGCATAGGCCGCGATCAAGGCGTCGAAACAGGCGAGGAAGCGGGGCGCGGTCTGCGGCACCCAAAGGCACTTCAGCAGCATGTGGTTCAGGCAAAACGCCAGATCAAAGGCCGGGTCGCCATACCAGGCACATTCGGCGTCGATCAGCACCGGTCCGTCGGGACCGACCAGGATGTTCTTTGGGCTGACATCGCCATGGACCAGGGCCTGGCGCGTCGCCGCGGTTTCGTCCGCCAGGGCCGTCAATCGATCGGCCAGGTCGGGATGGGCCCGGCCGGTGGCAATCAGATAGGGTTCCAAGCGGATCGAAAAGAAGGTCTCGTCGGTGGCGAACCGCCGCGCCACCGTGGCATCGCCGGCGGTGGCTTGGTGGACCTGCCGCAATGCCCGGCCGACGGCGGCGGCTAATGCCGGGTCGGCGTGTCCGGCGCGCAGTTCCGCTTTCCAAACCGGATGGTTCTCCGGCGCCAAATAGTCCATGGCGAACAAGCCCTCGGCATCGTCGCGGGCCAGAATCCGGGGCGCGACGCCCGGTCGGATCGCGTTGGCCGTGATCATCCATTCGGCTTCGAAAGCGTTGCGTTCGACGGGTGCGTGCCAGTCGGCTTCGACCCGCAGCTTGGACAGCGCCCGCTTGACGCAGACCGGCCCGTCCGCCAAATCGATCCGCCAGACGTCGGAGGACACGCCGCCGGTCAGCGGCGTTGCCCGGGGTGTTTCATCCGCCCCCGCCAGGCCGGCGTTGCGCAGGAAGACGATCGCCTGGTGGACCGGATCGGCGTCCGATCTTTCGGCCGTGTGGCTCATCCGCCTTCCGCCGCTTTGGCGACGAAGGCGCCCATTTGGTCGATCGGCAGGATTGCGTGACAGTCGCCGGCCGCGGCAATGGCGCCGGGCATGCCCCAAACGACGCTGGTCTCTTTGTCTTGGACAACGATGGTGCCGCCCGCGTCGGCGATGAGTTTGGCGCCGGCCTTGCCGTCGGTGCCCATCCCGGTCAGTACCACGAGCAGCATGTTTTCCGCACCGTAAACCTCCGCCAGGCTGCGGATCATGGGCTCTGCCGACGGTCGGCAAAAGTTCTCCTCGGGCGCTTGGTTGATCCGTGCCACGGGGCCGCGGGCACTCCGTTCGGCGATCAGGTGAAAGTCCCCGGGTGCGACCAGGATGCGGCCACCCTGGGCCAGATCACCGTCTTCCGCTTCCTTGCATGACCAATCGCAGTGCTGCTCGATATGGTTGGCCAGCGCCTGGGTGAACCCGGCCGGCATGTGTTGGGTCAAAAACACCGGCAGGTCGATGCGCGGCAGGGCGCCGAACAGCTTGAACAGCGCCTGAGGCCCGCCGGTCGAACTGGCGATGGCGATGACCTTTGGACGGTGAGGTTTGCGCGGTCGCAGCGTCGTTGGCACGGGATGTTCATGGCGTGGCTGGATTGGCACGAGGACGGGCTTGGAGACTTTCCGCGGCCCCTTGCGCCGCCGCGCCTTGCCGAGTTCGCGGGCGAGTTCCTGAACCTCGCGTTTAAAATCGGCCTCGCGAATATGCGGCGTATGGCGCGCCGGGGCCTGAATGAATTCAGCCGCGCCCTTCACCAGGGCCGCCATGGCGGCCTTGACGTTGCCGAAGGTCAAGGTCGCGACCAAGACGATTTGGGCATCCGGATCGACTTTCATCAGTCGGGACAAGTCCGTTTCAGGCTTGACGTTGGGGTCGCCGATATCGATGAAGATGACGTCGATATCGCTGCGCCGAAGGCGCGACACCGCTTCGATTCCGTCCGTCGCTTCGATCGCCAGGTCGATGTCTGGCATCGCGCCGAGCAAGCCCTTGACCGGGTCCGCGACCACAGCCGAGGTGCCGACGACCATCGCTTGGATATCTCGTGCCGTGTCCGCGGCCATGCCGAATGCGCTTTCGTCGTTGTCTTGGCGCCGGGAGCCGATGCGCCTTGTCCTGGTGCTGGATGCCTCGAAGATTATCTCCCGCCGCTGCCGGGCACAACGATTGACGCGGGCGGCTGCCGGGACGTATACACGGGGCGGGCCAGGCCCCCCCAACGGGGTCGGACCCATCTGTAACGATGGGAGATGAAATCGATGACTGTTCCGCAGAAGCCGGCCCAACGGCCGGCCAATCCCTGTTTTTCGTCCGGTCCCTGCGCCAAGCGCCCCGGATGGTCCCTTGAGGCCCTCAACGATGCCTTCCTTGGTCGCTCGCACCGCCACGCGGTGGGCAAGGCCAAGCTCTTGGAAGTGATCGAGCGAACGCGCCAGGTCTTGGGCATTCCCGACGATTTCCAGATCGGCGTGATGCCCGGTTCCAACACCGGTGCCTTCGAACTGGCGCTATGGAACCTATTGGGTGCCCGCGGCGTCGACCTGCTGATCTGGGAACGGTTCGGCAACGAATGGCGCATTGACGCGATGCAGGAGCTGAAGATTTCCGATGTCCGAGAGTTCGAGGTCCCGTTCGGCGAAATCGTCGATCTGTCCCAGGTCGATCCGGCGCGTGACGTGATCTTTACCTGGAACGGCACGACGTCGGGCGTGATGGTGCCCGACGGTGATTGGATTTCGTCCGAACGCGAAGGCTTGACCTTCTGTGACGCGACCTCGGCCGCCTATGCCTTGGATCTCCCCTGGGACAAGCTGGACGTCACCACATGGTCCTGGCAGAAGGCCATGGGCGGTGAGGCGGCCCACGGCATGCTGGTGATGAGCCCGCGGGCGGTCGAACGCCTGGAGAGTTTCGATCCCGACCGGGCCATTCCGAAAATCTTCCGCATCAAGAAGAACGGCAAGCTGTTCGACGAGCCGTTCGTCGGCGCGACCCTCAATACGCCCTCCATGCTTTGTGTCGAAGATGCCCTGGACGGCCTGAAATGGGCCGAGGAAATCGGCGGCGCCCCGGCACTGCGCGCCCGTTGCCGGGCGAACTTCGATGCCGTCG
>JANQIJ010000121.1 GCA_028282185.1 Rhodospirillales bacterium | reverse complement strand
GAAGTACCGGACCCCCGCTTGCGCGGGGACGACAATGAGTGGGATCAAGGAAGCACCGACCATGACCGTCAAAGGGCTGGACCATTTCAATATACGCGCCCATGACCTGGACGGCATGCGTGATTTTTTTGTCGATGTCATCGGTTTGTCGGAAGGCGACCGGCCATCCTTCGAGTTTCCGGGCCATTGGCTCTACGGCGCGGAGGGCTCGGGTGCCGTGGTCCATTTGGTCGGCGTCGACCGGGAATGGGGCTACGTTTCCGGCCATGGAGACGATCACCGCCACGGGACCGGCGTGGTCATCGAAATGGCTTATCCCCAGGCATGACCGACCCAAGATGACCCGATCCCCCCTCGCTTCGCCATGGTCGCGCCATGGCCGAATTCCAGCCCCGCGGCCTTGAAACCATCGAACTGCCGGTGGACGCCCTGACGAATCCTTGCTTGATAGCGGCGTTGCGGATTTGGCGGCTGCTTGACGGCGGCCAACCGGCCCCCGGGCTGTCGGCTTTCACCCCGGATGCCTTTCCCGCCGACCTGAAACCGCTCGCGGCCGTGGCGCGGGTCATCGATAACCAACAACTGCAGGCCGTGCTCGAACGCAAGGCACCCGTCGTCTTTCAGACCGTGTTCGAAGAAGCTGAGGACTTTCTCGCCACCAAGACGAACCTGCGCCTGCCGTTCGTAGATGCGGACAACGAAGTCGGCATCATTCATTCGCCCTGTGTCGTCTTGAAGGGCGAGATCAAGAAAGATACCGGCCTCAAGCAGTACTGGCGCCCAGGGAACAAAAGCGCCTAACGCCCCTCGTCAGCGCCCGGCCCGCATTCACCGCCGGCCAACATCGCCTCGAACCCGGCCTGTATTTCCTCGGGCGTCGGATCGGCGATATGGGTCGCCAGATTCCAACCATGGCCGAAAGGGTCGCTGAGGCTGGCCATGCGGTCGCCCCAGAACATATCGGTTGGCGCCATCTTTTCCGTCGCGCCGGCGTCCACGGCCTGGCGAAACGCGGCGTCCACGTCCGCGACATAAACGAACAGCCAACTGGTCGTGCCGCCGAGCGCCTTCGGGTCGGTGGTACCCATCTTGGGGTCGGCGTCGGTCATCATGATGCGCGCGCCGTTGATGGCGATTTCCGCGTGCATGATTGTCTCCGCTTCCGGCACCTGCAGGCGCATGATCTCTTCCGCGCCGAAGGCACGGACATAGAAATCGATGGCCTTGGCGACACCGTCGATCACCAGATAGGGCGTGACCGGTGTATAGCCCTCGGGCATGGACATGGTCATGGGAACCTCCCTCCAAATAAATGAACAAAACAAGAACATAATACAGCCCGAGCCGGGTCGCAAATGACATTCCCGTGACTTCGGGTGACATCACAGCGGCCGACCGGTTCCGCGCGGGGGCGCGGCGCGGGAAAAAGCAACGCCCAGGCCCCGCCGCAGCAGCCGCGACCATGGACGCCACGGATGCGGCAGGGCCGAGATCAGGGCAGCTTGGGTTCCGTTTCGCGGAAGCTTTCCACATTGGTCATATGCGTGTACCAGGCCGAAAGGTTTTCGAATTGCGGCAGCATCTTTTCGCCTTCGGGCAGCTTCTTGAACAGGTATATCGCCGGCGCCAGGAAGAAGTCGGCCAACGACATCTCTTCGCCGACCATCCAGTGCTGACCGCGCAGTTCCTTGTCGGCCACGGCCAAGTACTTTTCCGCCTTGGGCAGGTGTTCGGCCACCTTTGCCGTGTCCGCCGGCTTTCCCATGGCCGGCAGCAAGATTCCCGGAATGACGCATCCGGCGATCAGGTTCGGATAGCCTTCGTCCAGGTACAGGCTGACGCGTTGGAACATGTCCGCTTTCTCGATGGCATCGCGCGGCTGCAACTGCGGGTCCGAGGTATATTCCTCGTCGATATAGATGCAGATCGCAAGCGTCTCATAAAGGTGCAGGTCCGCGTCGCGGATCGCCGGCACCTTGCCGAAGGGATGCTCCGCCTTCTGCTCTTCGCTGCCCGGCATGTAGTCGTAGATGCGATAGGCCTCTTCCTTCTCCTCCAGACACATACGGATCGTCCGGGTGAATGGGCTGATCGACGTTCCGAAGACGGTCAGGTCGGACACGGGCGGATACCTCCGAATGGCCTTCAATCCTATGTGGCGAGGCAGAGTGCGCGACCGCCGACATCCTTGCAAGTGCATTTACGCAATACCCATGCCACCCGGGATCAAGCGACCCGCTTCAATTGCGGCGGCGTGGTCGCGATGGAACCCTGGCGCGAACCGATCCCCTCGAACCAACGGTGGAGGTTGGGCACGCCATCCACGCGGCATTACCGTGTTCAACACGGGGGATCTTTTCCGCCGGATGCAGACCCT
Source organism: Rhodospirillales bacterium (assembly GCA_028282185.1). Lineage (GTDB taxonomy): Bacteria > Pseudomonadota > Alphaproteobacteria > Rhodospirillales > Casp-alpha2 > UBA1479. Next base: position 5,961 of record JANQIJ010000121.1, on the reverse strand, counting down.
GCGCAAGTAGGTCGAGGGCGGCGTGCCGATGACGGCGGGCTGGATCATCATGCCAATCCTCCTTTGCGTGATGGGTCAACGGCCCAAAAATCCGTCCAGTCTGTCGAAACTGCCGGCCCAACCTTCGCCATGCAGCCGGACCGCGTTTTCACTGGGCAATTTGGTTTGCGCCAGGACCATCTTCGTGCCCGCCCCGTCGGCCTCGAACGCGAGGACGACTTCGGCGATGACGCCGCCCCAATCTTCGGACTCCCACATCCAGGTAAAGGTCAGCCTGCGTGGCCGCTCGACCGCCAGGAAGGTCCCGGACACAACGTGTCGACCGTCCGCTTCGTCAAGCACCCAGCGATAGACGCCGCCGGGACGCAGGTCATGCCGGTCGACGGTGGTCACGCAAGCCCCCGGCCCCATCCAACAGGCGACCTTCTCGGGGTCGGCCCAGGCGTCGAACACTGTTTCCGGCGGTTGGGCGAAGCGGCGCTCCATCACCAGGGTCGTGGCATCGTCGATGCCGTCGTTGCGTTCCGCGGTCGCAGACATCTGTTCAATCCTCCTGCGGGTTGGTGACGGCCAGAAAATCTTCCAAGCTGTCCAAGCTGCCGGACCAGAAACGCTCCATCCGCCGCAACCAACCGCCGGCTTCGGCCAGGCCCTCGGGCCGGCGGCGGATCCGGTGCACCCGGCCGTCCCGCTCCCGTTCGATCAGACCCGCCCGCTCCAACACCTTCAGATGTTTCGACACGGCCGGCAGCGACATGGCATGCGGGCGGGCCAGCTCCGTAACCGGCGCCGGACCCTCGGCCAACCGCAGGACAATCGCCCGCCGGGTGGCGTCGGACAGGGCGGAAAAGACGTGATCGAGATTGGTCATCGGCCGTCCGTTTAATATTTAACTAATTGGTTAAATATAGATTGGAATCGATGGCGTCAAGCGTTTTGCCCCGATGCATGTTTCCGCTGGGGCGGCACCCCCGCTTCGCGCTATAGATCGCGGACGAAACAGCGAGGAGCCGCCGATGCCCGACGCAGGCAATCCACCCCATGCGGGGTATTTCTCCGATCCCCTGGCCGAAACCGACGACGCGGTCTGGAGCGCCCTGCTGGGTGAGACCGCCCGTCAACGGGACCGGATCGAACTGATCGCATCGGAGAACATCGTCAGCCGCGCGACCCTGGACGCGCTCGGTCATCCGATCGTCAACAAAACCGTCGAGGGCTATCCCGGGCGGCGCTATTACGGTGGCGCAGAGTTCGCCGACCGCTTGGAGACACTGGCCATCGACCGGGCCAAGCGGTTGTTCGGCGCCGGTTTCGCCAACGTGCAACCGCATTCCGGCAGCCAGGCCAATCTCGCCGTGTTCCTTGCCACGCTTCGGCCGGGCGACCGGGTTCTGGCCATGGATCTGGCGGCCGGCGGCCATCTGAGCCATGGGTCACCGGCAAATTTGACCGGGAAATGGTTCGACATCCATCACTACGGCGTCCGAGAGGAAGACGGACTCCTGGACTATGACCAGGCCGAAGCCCTGGCCAAGGAACACCGTCCCAAACTTATCATCGCCGGCGGCTCGGCCTATCCCCGGGCCATCGATTTCGCCCGGTTCCGTGAGATCGCGGACGACGTCGGCGCGCTATTGTTAGCCGACATGGCCCATTTCGCCGGCCTGGTGGCGGGCGACCAACATCCCTCGCCCCTGCCCCACGCCCATGTGACCACGGCGACGACATACAAGAACCTGCGTGGCGTGCGCGGCGGCCTGATCCTGTGCAACGACGCGGACCTCGCCAAACGGATTGACAGTTCGGTGTTTCCCGGTGTTCAGGGCAGCGTGATCCTCAACGCCGTCGCCGCCAAGGCCGTTTGCCTGGGCGAAGCCCTGCGGCCCGAATTCCGGGACTACGCCCGCCGGGTCCTGGAAAACGCCCGCGCCCTTGCCCAGGCGCTGATGGGCCAGGGGATCGCCGTCGTCACCGGCGGCACCGACACGCCCTTGATGTTGATCGATCTTCGGCCCCTCGGCCTGACCGGGGACATCGCCGCCGGCATCCTGGAACAGGCCGGCCTGACCGCCAACAAGAACGGCGTGCCCGGCGACCCGCAACCGCCACAGGTCACCTCGGGCCTGCGTTTCGGCGCCTCGGCCGGCACCACCCGCGGCTTCGGCACGGGCGAGTTCACGGCGATCGGCGACCTGATCGCCGATGTCTTGCTGGCCCTTGCCGATCACCCAGGAGACCTGGACGCGGTGACCGGCCGGACCCGTAACGCCATTGGCCGGCTTTGCCGCCGATTTCCGATTTATCCGGACACTCCGGCGGGCAGCCCGCCATGACCATGAGCCCGGAGTTCCGCAACCACGTCCTGGACCTTCTTTCCGGCCTGGGGCCGGTCCGCGCCAAACGGATGTTCGGTGGCGGTGGGTTGTTCCTGGACGACACCATGTTCGGCCTGATCGCCGGCGATGAACTTTATTTCAAGACCGACGACGGCAATCGCGCCGAATACGAAGACCTGGGCGCGCCGGCATTTTCCTACCGACGGGGCGATAAGACCTTCGCCATGAGCTATCACCGGGTGCCGGAAGACTGTCTCGACGACGCCGAAGACCTCTGCACCTGGGCGCTTGCCGCCTGGGAAGCGGCCCGCCGGTCAGGCACCAAGGCCAGGAAAAAGTCCAAGTCACGAGACAAACGTCGGGCGGAGGCCAGAGAGCCATGAGCGACCTGTCTCGAATCAGGAAACGGTCGGTGATCGTCGCCGGCCACCAAACCAGCCTCTCGCTGGAGGGTGTCTTCTGGGAAGAACTGACCGCGATCGCCCTACGGCGAGGCCTGTCCATCAACGCCCTGGTGACAGAGATCGACGCCGCCCGATCCGGCAACCTGTCCAGCGCCGTGCGAGTCTTCATCCTGGCCGAATTGAAGGCGATGCGCGGCTAGGGCGTGTCATGCTCTAACGACCGAAGCCGCCCAGGATGCCGCGGATGATGTCCTGCGGCTGCACCTGCTGGGGCGCTTGTTGGGGTTGCGGCGCCGGTTGCTGTGCCGGCGGCTCGGCGCCTTGCGTTGAGGGTTGCGGCTGCGTCTGGCTTTGGCTGCGGCCACCGCCGAGGATGCCCTGCAACACGTCGCCGACGCCTTTCTTCTGCAACAGGCGGTCAAGTCCGGGGATCGGCACCCCACCGGACCCGAGCGACGCGGTATCGACCTTAATGCGGGGCTTGTCCAGGTCCCCGGTGACCGAGAACGGTACGTTGATGCCCTTGCGCGTGGCCACGGACAGAACGGCGGAGAGCAGCGACGGCGACGGCTGGATCGCACCATTGAGGTTCACCGTCCAGGCCGCCAGGTCTATGCTGCCGCCGCCCGACGCCAATCCGACGTTGGTCACGGCCTTCAGCACGTTGGGCGTGGCGACGCCGTTGCGAATGGCGAAGGCCGCTTCCACATCGGCGACCCCGCCACCGGACTTCGGCCCACCCAAGGCGCCGCCCAGTTGGTTCAAGGCCAGGACGACTCCGCCCAGCCCGAAGCCGGCTTCCGGATTGCTGAGCGCCTCGGAATCCAAATCCTTCCCGGAAAATGCCAGGCTGCCGCCCAGGGTCGACACGATCTCGGCCTCGCTCAGCCCTTGAGCGGCGAGATCGAAAGTACCGTTGATCCGGCCGGCAGCGCGGGTTCCGCCGGTCAACGCCTGGGCACGGGACAGGTCCAAGCCGGTAATCCCGCCGCGCGTCGTCAACCGGCCGTCGGGGCTCAGGCGCGCCGTGGCGTCCAACGCGCCGCCGAACACCTTGGCCTTTAACCGGTTGACGCGCAGTCCGCCGCCCGCGACCTCGGCACCCAGGTCCAAGTTTTCAAGCGCAATGCCGTCATGCACCAGGCGCGGCGTCGTCAGGTTGATCACCGCTTCCACCGCTCCCAATGCCGAAAGGTCGAAGGCCTGGCGCGACCACCGCCGGCTGACCGCCGCCGTTACAACCGACGGATTTGCCGGTGCCGCCCGGCCAGCCGCGGGCCAGGCGACCGGGCGCCGGGTGGCTGACCAGCCGTTGGGCACCAGGCTGGCGGCCCGTTTCGCCGGCATGAAGGGGTCCAGGTTCACCGGCCCCAGGCCCAGATTGGCGACCACCTTTGGGTGCGGCCCGTCCAGCTGGACCGTCAAAGCGGCGGCGGTCTGCACGCCGCCGACCTGGCCTTGGACTTTGTCGAGCGTCACCTTGGCCGGTGTCCCGGTCATAACGGCCCGTAGGTCGAGCCCGCCGATCTTGCCTTGCGGCCGATAGTCCGCGCCAAGGCGCCGCAGCAAGGCGGCCAGATCCGGATGGCGCGCCGAAATGCTCAAATTCAAGGGCTTGCCGGCCAAAGCAAGAACCGGCAGCGCGCCCTTGACGCCGAAATTCCCGCCCAGGGCCGCCAAGCGGGCATCCAACTGGGGCGACAACAGGCTGCCGCCGGCCGTGGCGTCAAGCGCCACCGCGCCGAGCGACTTGGCCGGCAACGGCAGGTCGAACCCCAAGGCCTTTGCCGACGGCCCCAGGTCCTTGGCCTTGAGGGAAATATTTAGATTCTTGGCGGCCGGCACCTTATCCAATCCGTTCAAGGCCCCGGTCAGGCTGGCGCTTAATCCGGCGAAACTGCCGACCTTGAGTTGGCGCAGGGTCAGGTTGCCCTGCTGCAGGGTCGCATCCAACTTCAGATCGCGCAGCGCCCGGCCCTGATAGACCGCCCGGCCAACCGCCAATTTCAGATTGGCGTCGACCGCCGCCAAGGGCTTCAGCCATGCCAAGGGGTTCGCAACTGACCGCGCGGTCTGGGCGCCGCCGCCGGCCCCCGCGCCGCCGCCGGTGGCGTCCGGCTTGGCCTGGGTCGCCTGGCCGGCGGATATCAAACGGTCCAAGTCCAAGCGATCGATTTTCAGGTCCGCGCCGAAGGCCGGTCGGATCCGCAAGGCCAGGGTAAGCCCGCCGGTCATTTTGGTGCCGCCGCCGCTGGCCGCGATGCCGGTCAATTGGGCGTAGTCTGGATTGACGATCAGCGGGGTCTTGAACCGGAAATCGCGCATTGCGCCGGCCTTAAGCGGGGCGTCCGGGGCAATCCAGGCCAGCACCGGCGCCAGATCGGGTGCGCGGCTCTCCAATTCGCCCTCGAACCGCGGCACCCCATCGTTCACCGTGAGGAATCCGAACAGACCGACATCCATCTCGCCCGGCAGTTGCGCCGTTGCCTGGTTCAACGCCAGTTCCCCATTGGCAAGCTCGGCGCTGACCGCGACGCCCTGGACTGCCTTGCCCTGAAAAACCAAGGAATCGATGTTCAGGTTGAGCGCGGCTTGCAGGTCCGTCGGCAGAGCGAACGGCGGGGATGCCGTGGCGGCCGGTGCCGGCGTCGGGTCGCCGCCCCCCGCAGGCGCAGTTGCTTCCTTGCGCGCTGCCTTAACGGCGACCGCTGCGCCCTTTGTCGCCGCGGGTTTGGTGGCGGCCAACCATTTGTCCAAATCGAGCCAGCCGGCAGCCACGCTGAGCGCGGCGGCGGGGGTATCCCCGCCCGTGATCTCGGCATCGACCTTAAGCGCGGTCTCGTCGATCCTGACTTCGGCTTCCTGTAGTTTCGCGCCATCCACGTCGGCTTCCAGGTTGGCTTGCAACGCGAACGGCAGGTGCAGGCCCGCCGGCCCAGGCCCGCCGGAGACAAAGGCGACCAATCCCGCCAGGTCAGCGCCCCCGCCCGTCAGCTTGGTCCGAAGGCGCGGTTTTTGCGGCACGTTGATCACGCTGCCGTCGCCGCGCAGGGCAGCCTCGTCACCCAGATCGACGGAGAAACTCAAGGGAATGGTGCGCCCCTGGATGACTTCTTCGACATTGACCGAATAGCTGATGCGCCGGTCGCGCAGCGTGAATGCTCCGGTGCTGTCGATCGGTCCCTTGAGGCTGACGGCGCGGACCCTGGCATCGATCCCAA
>JANQIJ010000090.1 GCA_028282185.1 Rhodospirillales bacterium | reverse complement strand
GTCCGACCTTGCAAGGAAAAGGCGGGCAACGGCGACTATGGTGTCACCTGTGCGACATCGGCCGAGGCCCGCGCCAGCCGATTGCGCAAAAACTGGGCCAACAGCCGAAATTCAGCGTGACGCGGGGCATGGCGCCGCCAGGCCAGGGCGATGCTGCGGCCAATCCGCCCTTCGAGCGGCCGCAGAACGATGGAAGAAGCCGCGACCTGCTCGCTCCGCAGGGCGACTTCCGGCAACAACGTCGGACCCAGACCGCCGGCCACAAGTTCGATCAGGGTATAGGGACTGGTTGCCTGGAAATCGCCCGCCGGCGCGGCCGGCCGGCGGGCGCGGCCCGTGGCAGACCCGGCGCAGGCCGAAAGCGCCTGGTCGCGAAGGCAATGGCCGTCTTCCAGCACCAACAAATCCGCCGGCGCCAAGGACGCGGGATCAACGGGGCCGTCCTGCTCGGCCAACGGATGGTCCGGCGGCAAGGCCAGCCAGAATGGATCATCGGCCAGCACCGCGATTTCCAACTCTCCGGTCTCAACCGGCAGGGCGATCAAGGCCACGTCCAGGTCACCGGTCTCCAACCTTTCAACCAGCTTGGCGGTCATCTCTTCGCGCAGATAGAGCCGTAAGTCCGGATAGGCGCCCCGCAAGCCTGACAGAACGCGCGGCAGGACATAGGGCCCGATGGTCGGGATCGCGCCCAGGCGCAGCAGGCCCGTCAGGGGCCGGTCGCTGGCCCTCGCCGCCGCAGTCAGATCCTGAACTTCGGCCAGGCCGCGGCGCGCCCGAGCGACCAGGTCATGGCCCAACGGCGTCAGGGCGACGCGGCGCTTGGTCCGCTCGACGACGGTGACCTGCAAAGTCGTTTCCAATTCCTGGATCGCCGCGCTGAGCGTCGATTGGGTGACGAAGCAGCGTTCCGCGGCGCGCCCGAAGTGCAGTTCCTCGCTCAAGACGACCAGGTAATGCAACTGGCGCAAGGTCGGCAGATGTTGGCTCATGCGGGCAAGCTAATCGAAAACTTCGATCAATGGGACAGATAAATCGCCAATCCTGATTTTTCGCGGCTCGATGTCCATTATCCCTTTGCCCGGGTCCCGGCGCTCGGCCGTTTTCCCAAACGCCCCGGCGTGCTATCACCCGGCGATGCTCCATGTGAACGACATGACGTTCCGCTTCGGCGGCCGGGTGCTTTTCGAACAGGCCACCTTGTACCTGTCCAAGGGCGGCAAGATGGGCTTGGTCGGGCGCAACGGCGCCGGCAAGTCGACCCTGTTCCGAATGATCCTGGACGACTTGTCGCCGGACGCCGGCGCGGTCCGGGTCCAAAAGGGCATGCGCATCGGCACCGTTGCCCAGGAGGCGCCGCATGGCCCGGGAAGCCTCCTGGACACGGTCCTGGCCGCCGATCAGGAACGGGCCGAACTGCTGGCCGAGGCCGAGACGACGACCGATCCGACGCGCATCGCCGAGGTCCATACCCGTCTGGCCGATATCGATGCGCAAAGCGCGCCGGCCCGGGCCGCCCGCATCCTTGCCGGTCTGGGCTTCGACGACGCGGCCCAGGCCCGCCCCTGTTCCGAATTTTCCGGCGGCTGGCGGATGCGGGTCGCCCTGGCGGCGACGCTGTTCGCCCGGCCCGATTTTCTGTTGCTTGACGAGCCGACCAACCACCTGGACCTGGAAGCGGCGCTATGGCTGGAGGACTATCTGGCCGCCTGGCAGGGCACCTTGCTGGTTATCAGTCACGACCGCACGTTGCTGAACAAGGTGGTCAAAGAGATCGCCCATCTGCACGACAAGAAGTTGGTCCGCTACGCCGGGAACTATGACCGGTTCGAGCGCACCCGGCGCGAACGGCAGGCGCAGCAGGCCAAGCTGCAGGCCAAGCAGTTGGCCGAACAGCGCCGTATCCAGGCCTTCGTCGACCGCTTCCGGGCCAAGGCGACCAAGGCGCGCCAGGCGCAAAGCCGGCTGAAGCAACTGGCCCGCATGGAGCCCATCGCCACGGTGGTCGAGGATCGAACGACGACCTTCAATTTCCCCAACCCCGATCCCCTGTCGCCGCCGCTGGTCAACCTGGACGGGGTCGACGTCAGCTATGAGGCCGCCCCGCCGGTGCTTCGCGATCTCGACCTGCGGATCGACATGGACGACCGCATCGGCCTGATCGGCGCCAACGGCAACGGCAAGTCGACATTGATCAAGATGCTGGCGGAACGCCTGAAACCGGCGGCGGGCAAGCTGATCAAGTCGTCGAAACTGAAGGTCGGCTATTTCGCCCAGCATCAGCAGGACGAATTGCGGCTCGGCGAAAGCCCGTTTCAACACATGGCGCGCGCCATGCCGATGGCCACCGAATCGAAGGTCCGGGCCCATCTGGGCCGGTTCGGTTTTTCCGGCGACATGGCCGACGGCAAGGTCGAGACGCTCTCCGGCGGCGAGAAGGCGCGGCTTCTGTTCGCCCTGATGAGCACCGAGGCGCCGCATATCCTGTTGTTGGACGAGCCCACCAACCACCTGGACGTTGATGCGAGGGAGGCCCTTGTCCACGCGCTGTCGGAATACGACGGGGCGATCATCCTGGTGACCCACGACGCCCATTTGATCGACCTGGTCTGCGACCGTCTGTGGCTGGTCGCCGACGGCACCTGCCGATCGTTCGACGGCGACCTGGAGGCCTACGGCCGGCTGCTGATGGAACAGCGGCGCGAAGCCCGGCGCCAGAGCCGCGCGGCAACCGCCGAAAGCAAAGCCGGCACCAAGCCCACCGACAAACGCGAAGCGCGCCGCGCCCGGGCACGCGAGCGCGAAGCCACGGCAAACCTGCGCAAATCGATCAAGGACGCCGAAGCCCGCATGGAAAAATTGGCCGGCCGGGTCGCCCGGCTCGAGGAAAAACTGGCGGACCCGGAAGTCTATGGCGGGCCGACGGCCAAGCTGATGGAATTGCAGGTCGCCCACAAGGAAGCCAAGGACGAATTGGCCGAAACCGAAACGCAGTGGCTCGCCCGGCAGGAAGATCTGGAACGGGCCGAGGCCGGCGGCCTGGACGCCGCGCAATGAATGTCTCGGCGGGCGGCCTGACGGACGCCGCCGGGCGCACCCACGACGTCGCGCCGGACGCGCGTATCCTGTCCTTGGTGCCGTCGCTCACGGAAACCCTGTTCGCCCTGGGTTTGGAAGAGCAGATCGTCGGCCGTACCGCGTTCTGCGTCCATCCCATGCCGGCGGTCAAGAGGGTCAAGAGCGTCGGCGGCACCAAACAGGTCAACTGGACCAAGGTGGAAGCAGCCCGGCCGACCCATGCGGTTCTCAACATCGACGAGAACCCGAAAGAGATGGCCCGGGAACTGGAAGCGCGCGGTATCCTGCCCGTGGTCACCCATCCCATCGAACCGGTGGACAACGGGCCGTTGATCCGCCTGCTGGGCGGGGTGTTCGACCGGACCCAAGCGGCGGAAGACATGGCGGCGGCGTTCGAGGCCGCGCTCGCCGCGTTCAGCGCCGCGCCGGCGCCGCCGCGCCAACGGGTGCTTTACCTGATCTGGAAGGACCCCTGGATGACGGTGTCCCGCGATACCTATATCGCGCGGCTGCTGGCGCTGGGCGGCTGGCAGACCGTGGCCCATGACCCGGCGACCCGCTATCCCAAGGTCCAACTGACCGACGACCTGATGGACCGGACCGACCGCGTGCTGTTTTCGAGCGAGCCCTTCCCCTTCAAGGAATCGCATCTCGACGCTTTCCGGCAAAACCACCCGAGGCATGCCGCCAAGGCCCTGGCGGTCGACGGCGAAATGCTGTCCTGGTACGGCGCCCGGGCGCGGTCGGCGTTGGACTATCTGCGCGACCTTGTCACGGAGGTCCCCGTGTGAACCCGCCCCGCCCGACAAACGCGCCGGTCCCGCCGACCGCGCCGGTCCCGCCGACCGCGCCGGTCCGTCTGGCGGCGTTCTACGGCGGGGTGTTCCTGGCACTCGGTATTTTCGGGCCGTTCTGGCCGCTGTGGCTGAAGGATCGCGGGCTCAGCCCGCAGGACATCGGCCTGGTCTTCGCGCTGGGCACCCTGGCCAAATTGGCGGTCACCCCGTTCATCGCCCGCGCCGCCGACCGGCTCGGCCGGCGAAAGGCCCTGCTGATCGCCCTGACCTTCGCCGGAACGGCCGTGTTCGTCACCTTCCGTTTCGCCGACGGCTTGCTGGCCATTGCGCTCATCACCGTAATCTACTTCGCCTGCTGGGGGCCGGTCATGCCGTTGATCGAAAGCCTGACCATGATGACCCGGGGCCGCCGGCCGTTCGATTACGGCAGGGTGCGCCTCTGGGGATCGGTGACCTTTATCGTCGGCGCCGCGGGCATGGGCGTCGTGCTGACCGACGCGCCGATCGATTGGATCCATTGGTCGATCCTGATCGCCGTCGGCCTGACCGCGCTGGCGGCGCTGACCCTGCCCGACACGCGGACGATACCGGCGGCACCGGGCGGCCACCCGTTTCGGGAAATCGTCCGCCTACCCGGTCTGGCGCCGGCGATCCTGGCGGCGACCTGCGTCCAGGCGTCGCATACGGTCTATTACAATTTCGGCTCGCTTCATTGGAAGACATCGGGCCATGGACCTGACCTGATCGGCGCCCTTTGGGCCGAAGGGGTGGCCGTGGAAATCGCCCTATTCAGCGTTTCCGCCGCCGTGGTCTCAAGGGTCGGGGCGTTGCCGTTGATCATGATCGGCGCCCTGGCCGCCGTCCTGCGTTGGTGCGGCACGGCGATGACGACCGAGGTCGCGTGGCTGATCCCCCTACAGGCGCTGCACGCGCTGAGCTTCGGCGCGACCCATCTGGGGATCATCTATCTGCTGACCGAACGGGTCGAAGCGGCGCGCTCGGCCTCGGCACAAAGCCTCTATGCCATGACCCTGGGCCTGGGCATGAGCGCCACGTCCTACGCGGCGGGGTTCCTGTTCGCCCAATGGGGCGGCGGCGCCTTCCTGGCAATGACCGGACTGGCCGGGTTGGGCGTCGCCTTCGCCGCCTGGGCCCTGGTTGTTTCGCCCCGCGACGCTGGCCCCGCGACACCGCTCAAACCGTCTTCGCCTTGATTGCCTCATATCGGGCGACCAGGCGCTGGGCACGGATCGCCACCGGCACGTCGATCATCTTGCCGTCGAGCGATATCGCCCCCAGGCCGTCGCGCATGGCCTGATCGTATGCTTCGACCAGACGCCGGGCGTGGCCGACCTCTTCCTCGGTCGGCATGAATTCTTCGTTGAGCACCGGGATGCCCGAGGGGTGGATGACGCTGGCGCAATCGAAACCGAACTTCCTGGAATGGCGGACGGCGGCCCGGAAGGCATCCGTATCCGTGTAGTCGGCGACCGTGCCGATGAACCCCATGGCCATCAGGCCAGCCGCCTTGGCGGCGATGGCGATGGTCTGTTTCGGGACCAGGAAGGTATCCGCGTCAGGGACCATGCCGACGTCCATGGCGAAGTCCTCGCCGCCCAGGTTCATGCCGATGTTGCGGCCGGTGGCGCGGGCGATCGGATGGGCCCGGAAATAGGCGTCCGCCGTCTCGACCATGGCAACCAGCTTGACCGAGCCCGGCGCGCGGCCAACCTCTTTCTCGACCTCATCGACCAGTTCCGCAACCAGGCGCAAATGCCCGGCGCCATCGACCTTGGTGACGAACAACGCCCGGGCGCCGGCCTTCACCGCCGCCTCCACGTCCTTGACCATGTGGCGGATCGGCCGGTTGATGCGCACCGTGGCGTCGGCGCCGGACTGGGTCACCTTGGCGACGCTTTCGGGCAGCATGTCGCGGGCGCGCTGGCGTTCCTGTTCGGGCACGCTGTCTTCCAGGTCCAGGATATAGGCATCGGCGTCCCGGGTATGGGCCTTGTCGATGAACCTGGGATTGTTGCCGGGCACGTACAACAGCGACCGCCAAACGATCGGCGGCTCATTGGTTAAGCTTTTCTTGGTCATGGGTCCTCCCCTTTGGTGGCGCCTCATGGGGGCGCGATGGGCATTTAATTCGTTGTTGGATGGGTTGGTCGGGTTTGCTCGATGGGCCGGGCCGCCGGCTCAGATCGTGGCAACGGGCGTCGCCGGCGAACCGACGCTGCCGGTCAGGCGCAGGGGCGGCGCGGTCAGCAGGAAGCACGACCGACCCCGGACCCTGAGGGCCTTCTTTAATTCAGACAGGAACCAGATTTCGCCCAAGTGCACGCCGATCTTGAACAGACAATGTCTGTGGATCGGCAGGCGGCAATGGTCGTCCTCCGGATGACCCGGATAATGGGTATTCTCGACAGCCATGTTGTCGGACGCCAGGATCGTCAGGCCGCTGTCCGTGATCCAGTTCAGCAACGCCGTGTCCCAGCCGTCCAGCACGGCGCAGCTCGAATGCAAGGCCGCCGCGTCCGGGTCCCCGGCCATTTCCAAGAGCATGTCGTCCCATCCGGTGTGCAACAGGACCATGTCGCCCTCCTCCACCGTGACGCCGTCATGATCCATCACGTCCTTCAGCATGGCGTAGTCGACGGCGACCCGCTCGCGCCCGAAATGGCCTTCCAGGTCGATCATCACGCCGCGCCCCTGGACGCAGGTCTCGGCCATCTTCTCAATACCCAGACGCCCCGCCTTGACGATCTTGTCCTCGTCCGGATCGGGCACGTCCGGCCCGGCGCGCCAGCCGTTGTAGTAGCAGGGCTCGGGAACGCCATCGCCGTCGGCGTCGAACAATTGGCCGAAATGGGCCAATGAGTCCCATTGCGTCGAATACTGGGTATGCAGGACCACCAGGTCGTCGGCCGACACGTCGGTCGAGCCGGGCCGGGAATGCTGGTCCCAGACGAAGTTGTAATAGTCGGCGCCGTCCTGCTTGGTCGGATGCAGGACCGGCGGATGGCGCTTCGGGTTGACCGAATTGCCACCCGGCAGGTCCAGCGGCATGGACAGGCAGAAACTCAGGCCTTCCTTGACCTCGGCGACCCCTTTCATGACGACCTCCGGCGTCAACAGGTTCATCCGGCCCTGTTCGTCGTCGGGGCCGAAATCGCCCCAGTTCGAGCCCTCGGGCCGATTGACCCAGCGTTTGTTCGTCACGGCGGTTCCCCCGTTCCATTTGCGCGTCCGCCGACCATAGGGATTGGGCTTCCGCGGGACAAGAAGGCCGCGTCGTCACGGGGGTCCGCCTGCCAAAAAAAGGCCTTGGGTGCCGACACCCAAGGCCTTTGCGTCGCAGGTTTCGGTCTGCGAACGTCTATTTGACGGTAATGGTGATTTTTTCCGACATGATCGGGGTCGCATGGGGGACATGCGTCCAATCGCCCACCAGCAGCTGCAGCGTGTGCCTACCGGGGGGAAGGTCGATCATGGCTTCCGTCTGCCCGCCTCCGAAATGTCGGTAGTTGTCGTTTGCCGGAATCGGTTCGTTCATCGGCGGCAGCGGCGCGTTGATGATCAGATGGTGATGGCCCGTGTTCTTCTTTTCAACACCAGCCGGCGCCACGCCCATACCGGACAGGCCGAAGTAAACCTTGAACGGGCTGGAGACCGTGGCGCCGTCGGCCGGCGCGATGATATGGGCCTTCGCTTCCTTGGGAGCGGGCGTCATCCCACCCGCCTGAGCCGCGGCCGTTGTAAAAACAGTCGCGAGCAAGAACGTAAATATGCGCAGCATCTGTTTCCTCCTTGAATGACGAGTTCATTGCGTCTTTATCTCTCGGCCTACCCCAAGGAGGAAAGTATACATCAGATGCGCCTAATGGTGATATCGCGATGCGTCAATGGCGCGGCCAGGGAACCTGGAAGCATCGGTCATAGCGCCTGGGTCAGCGGCCTTTCAGGCCTTCTTCTCCCAACGGCCTTCCGGCGACTGCTGCCAATAGGTCAGGTCGTGGCCGGCGTCCTTATAGGCCTTCCAGCGGTCGCGCGCCGCCTGCACCGCCGCCGCGTCGTGGCCGTCGAACAACTCAAACGCCCGTTCGTAACTGTCGACCCATTGGCTGGTCGCACCGTCGGTCAGGAACAGGAAGGTCGCCTGGTTGGCGCTTGCGTCCTCGGTGGATATCCAGACCGGCTGGTCATTCGGGTTGCCGTCCTTCAATGTGCCGTGGGGCAGCCAGGACGCGGGATCATAGGTCCAAAGCGCCTGAGCAAGACCCTCGACCCGATCCTCCGACCCGGCCAGGACCAGGGCCCGCTTGCCGGCGGCCAGGGTCTTTTCCAACAGTTTCGGCAGCGCCTGTTCGAGGCGCGCGCGTTCCAGATGATAGAAGGCGATGTCGGTCATCGGTGACGCGCCGCGGCCATCGCCCGCCGTCCCTACCTGGCCTCGTAATGGTCGGCGACCAGACGGTCCAACAGCCTGACGCCGAAGCCCGTGCCGCCCTTCGGCACGACCGGCGTCGCCGCCTTGGACCAAGTCACGCCGGCGATGTCCAGATGGACCCAGGGCGTGCCTTCCTTGATGAAACGCTGGAGGAACTGCGCCGCGGTGATCGAGCCGCCCCAGCGAGCGCCGATGTTCTTCATATCGGCGGCGTCGGACTTGAGTTGCTTGTCATAGTCCTCGCCCAGCGGCATGCGCCAGACCCACTCGCGCACGTCCTCGCCGGCCTGGAATATCTGCTTCGCCAGGTCGTCGTCGTTGGCGAACATGCCGGCCCGAACCGTGCCCAGCGCGACCATGATCGCGCCGGTCAGGGTCGCCAGGTCGACCACGAACTTGGGCTTGAATTTCTGCTGCGTGTACCACAACGCGTCGGCCAGGACGAGGCGCCCCTCGGCGTCGGTGTTGATCACTTCCACGGTCTGGCCGGAATAGGATTTGACGATGTCGCCCGGTCGTTGCGCGTTGCCGTCGGGCATGTTTTCAACCAGGCCGACGACGCCGACGGCGTGTTCTTCACCCGCGATTTGGTGTCGGAACCGCCCAACGTGCTC
>JANQIJ010000408.1 GCA_028282185.1 Rhodospirillales bacterium | reverse complement strand
GACGGACAGAACGCGCCGCGCCTGGGCCAGGTCGTGAACGATGACGGCGGCGCGCCGGTCCGTCACCCGGCGCCGTGCATCGCCAGGGCCGTGTCCGGCATGCGGTTGGAGAAGCCCCATTCGTTGTCGTACCAGCTGAGCACGCGAACGAAGTTGCCGTCGATCACCTGCGTTTGGGTCGAATCGAAGGTCGAGCTTGCCGGGCAATGATTGAAGTCGATCGAGACAAGCGGGTCCGTGTTGTAGTCGAGCACGCCCTTCAACCGGCTTTCGGAAGCTTCCTTGAGGGCAGCGTTGACTTCCTCGACAGTGGTCGACCGCGCCGACGTGAACTTGAAATCGATCAACGAGACATTGGGCGTCGGCACGCGGATCGCCGTGCCGTCCAGTTTGCCGGCCAGTTCCGGCAGGACCAGGCCGACGGCCTTGGCCGCGCCGGTCGATGTCGGAATCATCGAAACGGCACAGGCCCGGGCCCGGCGCGGATCCGAATGGAGTGTATCCAAGGGCCGCTGGTCGCCGGTGTAGGCGTGGATCGTCGTCATGAAGCCTTTTTCGATGCCCAGCGTTTGATGCAGGACATCGGCCACCGGCGCCAGGCAGTTGGTCGTGCAGGACGCGTTGGAAACCACCGTATGGCCGGCTTCCAGCTTGTCGTGATTGACGCCGTAGACCACGGTCAGGTCGACCTCCTTGGCCGGGGCCGAGACCAGGACCTTGGAGGCGCCGGCGTCCAGATGCTTGGACGCGCCGTCGCGGTCGGTGAAAATGCCGGTGCATTCGAAGGCGATGTCGACGCCCAGATCCTTCCACGGCAGGGCCGCCGGATCGCGTTCCGCCGTCACTTTGATGTCGCCGGCGCCGACGGTCATGGTGTCGCCGTTCACCGTCACGTCTCCATCCAACTGGCCGTGCACGGAATCGTATTTCAGCAGATGGGCGTTCATTTCGGGCGAGCCCAGATCATTGATGGCAACGACCTCAACGTCGTTGCGCCGCGATTCCAGAATGCCCCGCAGGACCAATCGGCCGATGCGGCCGAACCCGTTGATCGCAACTCGAACTGCCATGGATTCCTCCTCCTTCAGGGGTCGTGGATGGTCTTTGAGAATGACCGATGGACGATCGGTTTTTACAGGATGACACCGCCGGCGAGGGGGCGGCGAAGCGAAACATTGCGCCTGGGATATAGGGTAGGCCGAAGGTCCTGTAAAGCCGGGCGATGGCGGGCGCGGGCTGGCGGATTGCCGGGCGGTTCCGCGTAAATATTGAAGTAACGGTTGAACTTAAGAACCTAGCTTCCTATCCTGCATTCTGTTTTTCGCGGCAGTCTTTGCGCCATTCCGGCCGGGCCGGACGAGGATCAGGGGCAATGAATTGGCAACCTTAACCAAACCGTCACGGGTCGAGCGGGCGTTTGAGCGCCTGGACCGGGCGCTCGACCGCCTGGAGGCGGCGGCGCGGGGGCGCGGTGCCGGTGGATCGAGCGCCGAGGACGCGGCGCGGATGAGCAGGCTGGAGGCAGAGAACACGCGCCTCGCCCAGATAAACCGAGACGTGGGCGGCCGCCTGGACGACGCCATCGGTCGCCTGGAAAAAGCGCTCGGCGTTTAGGGGACGACACGGGAGCGGGCAACGCATGGCGCACGTAACGGTTTCCATCAACGGCCGCAAGTACCAAGTCGCATGCGACGACGGGCAGGAAGCGCATCTTTCGCGCCTCGGCAGTTACGTCGACAACCGGGTCCAGGAATTGGTCGCCGCCGTCGGTCAGGCCGGGGACGCCCGGCTGCTGGTCATGGTTAGCCTGCTGCTGGCGGACGAGCTGTCGGATGCCTATTCGGAACTGGAGACCATCCGCAAGAAAAGCGAAGGCGTCGCGCGGATCATCGAATCGGAAGAACGGGTCTCGCTCGGCCTTGAAAACATCGCCGAGCGCATCGAGACCATTGCCGCCGAGCTTGAAGGCGCCTAAGTTCGCCGACAGGCGGATTGCTGCGAAGCGCGTTAGGCTCAATATCCCTGGGGCGATGCATCCTTCCCGGGAGCTGTCCCTGCCGGGCGCCACGGGTTCGTCCCGGGGCCCCGGTATCACGGCGCCCACCTGCTGAGCGCAGGCCACGGAGGATATTTTGTACGCCGACGGCTTTCGCGGCGCCGCCGTTTTCCTTCCTTTCCGACTTGGGTTCGGGTCGTTGGCCCGGGTGATCAACCAGACCGACGGGAAATAGATACAGCCGTGACCCGCGACGCCGACCAACCCGATCCCGCCCAGTCTGACGCCGCCGCCGACCGCGCCAAGGCGCAACTGCGTGATCGGGCGCATCGGGCGCGGGCCGAAGCGCGCCGGGCGGCCGGTCCCGAGACCGCTCAGGCGCTCAACCGGCGCCTCATCGCCCTGGCCCAAGAGTTCCCGGACGGGCCGGTGTCCGGCTACTTGGCGATCGGCGACGAGGTCGATGTCGCCCCCTGCCTGGCGGATCTGGCGGCCGCGGGACGCGTGACCTGCTTGCCGGTGGTGGCCGCGCCGGCGGCGCCGCTGGCCTTCCGCGCCTGGCGCCCGGGCGACGATCTGGAAGCCGGGCCGCTGGGCACGCGCCATCCCGCCGGCGCGGCGCCGGAGGTAACCCCGGGGCTTTTGATCGTGCCGCTACTGGCCTTTGACCGGACGGGTTACCGCCTGGGCTGGGGCGGCGGGTTTTACGACCGGACGCTGGCCGGATTGCGCCAGGGCGCCGGCGGCGTCATTGCCGTCGGTGTCGGCTACGCGGCGCAGGAAGTTGACGCCGTGCCCCGCGACCAGTACGACGAGGCCCTTGACTGGATCGTCACCGAGACGATGACGTACAAAGTCTCCGGCAGCGGAAAGGCGACAACCCTGTGAACATCCTGATCGTCGGCGACGTGGTCGGGCGCCCCGGGCGCGATGCCGTGGCGCGATATCTCGCCGACCTGCGTGCCCGTCTCGCGCTCGATTTCGTGATCGTCAACGGCGAAAACGCCGCCCATGGTTTCGGCATCACGGAAAAGATTTGCGGTGAATTCTATGACATGGGGGCCGACGTGATCACCACGGGGAACCACGTCTGGGACCAGCGCGAGATCATGAACTACATCGACCAGGACGGCCGATTGTTGCGGCCGCTGAACTACCCGGCCGGGACGCCGGGGCGGGGCGCCGGCCTCTACCAGACCGCCGATGGCCGCAAGGTGATGGTCGTCCATGCCATGGGGCGGCTCTACATGGATCCGCTGGACGATCCCTTCGCCGCGGTCGAGGCGGCGCTCGGCAATCATCGGATGGGCCGCACCGGCGGGACCATCGGCACCACGCCCGGGGCCACCGCGGACGCCATCGTCGTCGATTTCCACGGCGAGGCGTCGAGCGAGAAGATGGCCATGGGCCATGTGCTGGACGGTCGGGTTTCGGCCGTGGTCGGCACCCATACCCACGTGCCCACCGCCGACGCCCAGGTGTTGAATGGCGGCACCGCCTATCAGACGGACCTGGGCATGACCGGCGATTACGATTCGGTGATCGGCATGCAGAAGGATGCGGCGACGGCCCGGTTCACCACGAAATTGCCCCAGGGCCGGTTGGAGCCCGCCGGCGGTGAAGCCACATTCTGTGCCGCCCTGATCAAAACCGATGACGCGACGGGGCTGGCGACGGCGATCGAGCCGGTGCGCATCGGCGGCCGCCTGACGGAAATGCTGCCAGCCTAAAAAATGCGCCCATGAGGCCTTCCGCCGGGTCGGCAATCTTGGCATATTGCAGCCTGGCGGAAGGCCAACGGCCTCGCAACGGCCGCAGCATTTGGTTATAATCCGAAACGCAAACGCGATATCTAGAGCGTGTCATGTTTAAATTGAAATGGCTGAGATCGGCAGGCCGGGTTTCCGGCCAGGAGAAGAGGTGATGGCGATGCGGGATATCCCCGGGGGTCACCGGGGGCGTCCCCCGGTCAAATTCATACGGGGACACCCCGTGGCCCCGGGAGCCGGCCTTCCTAGCCGGCGAACCGGAAACGGCGTCTCAGCTCTTCAGTTTAAACGTGACACGCTTTAGGGGGTTCCCTGCCCATGGCTGGTCATTCCAAATTCAAGAACATCATGCACCGCAAGGGCCGTCAGGACGCCAAGCGGGCGAAGATCTTCGCCAAGCTGGGGCGTGAGCTGACGGTCGCGGCGCGCGGCGGTCCGGACCCGGATTTCAATCCCGCCCTGCGCCTTGCCGTGGCCAATGCCAAGTCGCAGAACATGCCCAATGACGTGATCAACAGGGCGATCCAGAAGGCCCAGGGCGGTGACGCCGAAAGCTACGAGGAAATCCGCTACGAGGGCTACGGCCCGGGCGGCGTTGCGGTCATTGTCGAGGCCTTGACCGACAACCGCAACCGCACGGCTGCGGAAATCCGCGCCGCGTTTTCCAAGAACGGCGGCAACATGGGCGAGACCGGCTCGGTCGCCTTCATGTTCGACCGGGTCGGCCAGATCGTGTTTCCCGCCGACGCGGCCGACGCGGAAGCCATGTTCGAAGGCGCGCTCGACGCCGGGGCCGAGGACGTGGAATCGGACGACGGCGGTCACACCGTGACGTGTCAGCCCGATGACTTCGCCGCCGTGCGCGACGCCCTGGAAGCCAAGTTCGGCGCGCCCGAGGAAGCGCGATTGGACTGGAAGCCGCAGAACGCCACGCCGGTCGACGAGGACACCGCCAGGACCCTGTTGAAACTGGTCGATGTCTTGGAAGATAACGACGACGTGCAGCGGGTCTCCGCCGCCTTCGACGTCGACGACACGATCATGGAGAAGCTGAGCGCGTGACCCGACCCTTCGCCCAAGCCGACGCGCGCACCGGAACGCCGGGACGGACGGCATGCGGCTGATCGGCATCGATCCGGGTTTGAAGACCACCGGCTGGGGCGTGATCGAACACGCCGGCACGCGCTTGACCCATGTCGCCGATGGCGTCGTCACCTCCAACCCCAAGGCCGGTTTGGCAGATCGCCTGGTCGAACTGCACGACGGTATGTTGGCGGTGATCCGCGACCTGGCACCGACCGAGGCGGCGGTCGAAGAGACCTTCGTAAATACCAACCCGACAACGACTCTGCGCCTCGGTCAGGCCCGTGGGGTCGCCATGCTGGTCCCGGCCCTGGCCGGCCTGGCGGTGTTCGAATACACTCCGAACCTGGTCAAGAAGACCGTCGTCGGCACCGGGCATGCGGCCAAGGAACAGGTGCAGATGATGATCGGCACCCTGCTGCCCGGTACCAAGTTCAAGAACGCCGACAGCGCCGACGCCTTGGCCGTCGCCATCTGTCACGCCCACCACCGGGACGCGCCGGGCATGGCGCGGGGCGCCCGGTGATCGCGCGGCTCAAGGGGTTGGTCGAGGCGTTGGAAGCCGACGCCGCGGTGGTCGATGTCAATGGCGTCGGCTATCTGGTCCATGCGTCGTCGCGCACCCTGCGGCAACTGGCGACGGGGCAGGCGGTGACGCTCTGGATCGAAACCCATGTGCGCGAGGATCATATCCACCTCTATGGATTCCTGGCGGCCGAGGAAAAGGATTGGTTCCGTCTGCTGACCACGGTCCAGGGGGTCGGCGCCAAGGTGGCGCTGGCCATGCTATCTGCGCTGACCGGCGAGATGCTGGTGCGCGCCATCGCCGCCGGCGACAAGGCGGCGATCTGTCAGGCCCCCGGGGTCGGACCCAAACTGGCGCAGCGCATTCTCAACGAATTGAAGGACAAGGTCGGCGGCATGGCGTTGGGGCCGGCGGCGGCACCGGTCGGTGCGCCCGTCGCGGCGGGCGGGACCGGTGCCGGCCCCGCGGATGCCGGTGGCGCCGGCGACGACGCGATCGGCGATCTGTTGCGCGACGCGGCCTCGGCCCTGGTCAACCTCGGTTATTCGCCCTCGGACGCGCTGGGTGCCGTTTCGCGGGCCGCCCGTTCGACGGAAGCGGCCGGAGATGACTTAACTCTAGATCAGTTAATTCGTCTGAGCCTGGCGGAACTCGCCCCGACTGACCAGCGGAGGGGTGCCTGAACGCCATGGCGGACGCGGGCGAACGCATGGTCCAACCGGAAGTCGTCGCCGGCGAGGCGGCGGCAGATCCGGGCCTGCGCCCCCAGGTGTTGGACGACTTCGTCGGCCAGCGTCAGGCGCGAGAAAACCTGAAGGTCTTCATCGAGGCGGCGCGCGGCCGCGCCGAGGCGATGGATCATGTCCTGTTCTTCGGCCCGCCGGGTCTGGGCAAGACGACTTTGGCGCAGATCGTCGCCCGCGAATTGGGCGTCGGTTTCCGCGCCACGTCCGGGCCGGTGATCGCCAAGGCCGGCGATCTGGCGGCGATCCTGACCAACCTGCAGCCCAGGGATGTCTTGTTTATTGACGAAATTCATCGCCTCAATCCCGTCGTCGAGGAAATCCTCTATCCCGCGATGGAGGATTTCCAACTCGACCTGATCATCGGCGAGGGGCCGGCGGC
>JANQIJ010000169.1 GCA_028282185.1 Rhodospirillales bacterium | reverse complement strand
CCGGCGACACCGAGCAGGGCCAGCCCAACGACCAGCATGCCGGTGATCGCACCGGACTTGAAGGCGACATCGAGGCCGCCTGCCAGGCCTTGGTCCTGGGCCGCGGCGGCGGTCCGCACGTTGGCCCGGACAGAGACGTTCATACCGATGTAGCCAGCGGCGCCGGAGAGAACCGCGCCAATGAAGTAGCCGACGGCGACCGCCATGCCCAACTGGAAGCCCAGCAAAATACCGATCACGGCACCGACGATGGCAATGGTCATATACTGCCGGTTGAGGTAGGCGGCGGCACCTTCTTGGATCGCGCCGGCGATTTCCTGCATGCGTGACGAGCCCGCGGGCGCCGAGAGTACCGCGCGACCGGCGTAGGCACCGTAAAGCAGCGCCAACGCGCCACAGGCGATGACCAAGGTGTAGAGTGACATCCTCAAATATCCTTATGTGATTGATACGCGCCTCTCAGGGTGGGTCCCTGCCCCGCGTCGGCGCCGACGAGAGTGGTGACCGCGACCGGCCTTCGTGTGAACCGGCGATCAAGCGATCGGGCGGGTGGAAAACCGCCGGGAAGATACGAAAAGCGGTTTCATAAAGCAACCGGTGATCCGGCCTGGCCGCGCACGGGCGAGGATGTCCTTTGGGCCGTATCGCTGGGTTCAAGGACGCGCCGTGGACGCCTATTGCTGAGGATTGTCGACGACCGATTGGATCAGCACGCTTTGCACGATGTCCTGTCCCATGACCTGGTCGGCCCGATACTGCAATCGGCGCTGAAGAACCGCCAAGTTCAGTTGCTCTTCTTCCTTGAGCATGCGCGGGATGAAGGAATGCAGATCCTTGATGAAGGCGTCTTTGAGGATTGGGGTTTTTTTGCGCGTTTCCTCGTAGTGATCGTCGGTCCAGACTTCAAGCTTGAGCTCAAACTGGAAGTTCCCCAAGACCTTCGCATCGCCCAACACGTTGATCAGCAAGGGGCTGATCTCAATGAACTTGGCATCCCCTTCGTCGGGGCGTTCCGGTTTGGCAATGGCCGCGTTCGGGTCGGCAAACGGACCCAATTGCATCCATTTCATGACGCCGACCGCGCCACCCAAGATGCAGATCAACACGGCAAATCCGATGCCTATCTTTTTCATGGATACCTAGACCTCGTTCCAAGCCCCCTCAAAGCCGAAGCTTAGGCCCTGCGGACCGGGTCATGCAATGCCGTCGCGACCGCCCGGCGCGCGATTAGAAATGTCGGTAACCGCCGCTGTTCGCAACCAGTTCACCGCCGCCGGGAAGGCGCATGCGGACCCCTTTCTCGGTGCTCATGGCGCCAATCAATGTCAGCGGTATGTCTGCGGATTGGGCCAAGGCCTCGATCTCGGCGCGGCGCACCGCCGCTGCCGTGAACACCAATTCATAGTCGTCGCCCCCGGTCACCGCGGTGGTAAGCAAGGTTTCATCCGTAGCGATCGCCTCGGCGGCGGGACCGGACAGCGGCACCAAGCCAGCGTCGACCGTGGCGCCGAGGCCGGAAGCGCGGCAAATGTGCCCCAGGTCGGCGACCAATCCGTCGGATACGTCGGCGCAGGCGCTGGCCACCCCGGCCAGGGCCTGACCCAAAGCGTTGCGGGGCGTCGGCCGCAGGTAACGATCGGTCAGGAATAGATCGCCGGCCGGTCCTGCGAAGGCGCGTTGATCACGCGCAACCAAAAGCCCCAATGCGCCGTCACCGATGGTGCCGGACACATAAACGTCGTCGCCCGACGATGCGCCGTTGCGGGTCAAGGCGCGGTCGTTCGGCAAGCTGCCAAAAGCGGTGATGACGATGCTCAAGGGCCCGGGCGTCGCAACCGTGTCGCCGCCTGCCAAGAAAACGTCAACTTCGTCCTGAAGCCCGCCCAATCCCCGGGAGAAGCCATCCAACCATTCCGGATGCGGCGCGCCGTCTGGCAGGGACAATGCCAGCGTATAGGCCAAGGGACGGGCAGCCATCGCCGCCAAGTCCGACAGATTGACGGCCAATGCCTTGTGTCCAAGGGCCTGAGAATTGGTATCCGGCAGGAAATGCCGTCCCTCGACCAGCGCATCTGTGGTGACGACCAACTGTTCGCCCGACGCGGGGGCCAACAGGGCGGCATCGTCCAGCAGGCCAAGGGCTTCGGGCCGGCCGCGCGTCAGCGGCCGGAAATAGGCGTCGATCAGCGCGAATTCGCTAAGTGGTGGCGTATTCGGCATGGATGAACTCCGTCATCCCTGTCGGCTGTGATCGGCGAACTCCGCCTGGCGCAGCTTGCGCCCAAGGTCGTCCAGGAAGCCGTTGACCAGCGCGGGTTCCCTGCGGTCAAAAAAAGCGTCGGCAATATCCACGTATTCCTTGATCAGGACAACGGCCGGAACCCCCGGCCGTTCCGCCATTTCGAAGGCCGCGGCCCGCAACACCGCGCGCAAAAGGGCCTCCAAGGTTTCCACCGTATGCGGATGGTTGAGACTCATCTTCAGACAGCGGTCGACTTTCTCCAGGTCGCCGCTGACGCCGGAGACGATTTCCCGCAACAGCGGCATGTCGGGCTGGATTGCGGCGCGGACGCCGTCGCCGTCCGTGGAGTCGTGGGCATCGGCCAGGGACCATCTTTCCGCCAGGATGTCCTCGAGCACCGGATCGGCAGCGGCGCCCGCCACGTCCATTTCGTAAAGCGCCTGGACCGCAGCCAATCGGGCAGCGCTGAGCGGCGCCGATCGCGGGGTGTCCACCATCCGTCAAGCCCCCGAGAAGCGGGTCTTGATCGCCATCATCGCAAGGCAAGCCGTCGCCGCCTCGCCGCCCTTGTTCTTTTGCGTCGGGTCGGCGCGGACGATCGCCTGTTGCGCCGTGTCGCAGGTCAGGACGCCGAAACCGATGGCAAGCCCGTCGCGGGTCGCCAGTTCCATCAGCCCACGGCTGGCCTCTCGGCAGACATGGTCATAATGGTCCGTTTCTCCGCGAATGACGCAACCTAGTGCGATAAAACCATTATATTTATCAGATGATTTTGCGGCAAATTTAATGCTAGCTGGCAATTCGAATACACCGGGCACGTCGAGTATCTCGCAACCCACACCTGCTTCACTCAATACCGCATCGACGCCATCCAGCATCGCGTCGATGATGTCGGGATAATAGCGCGCGCAGGCGATCAGAACATGCCCACTTCCGCCATTCATGGTGCGTCGCCGCCGGCGATAGGACGCTGCTCGACGATCGACAGCCCATGGCCGTCCAGACCGACCACCGTTTTCGATGTATTCGACAAAAGGATCATTTCGGAAATGCCCAGATCGACCAGAATTTGTGCCCCCACGCCATAGTCGCGCAGATGGGCGCTCGCGGCCTCGCCCTGGCCCAGTTTGGCCTTGACCCGATCCGACAGGCTTGTTGCCATCGGCTCGCGGATCAACACGACAACGCCGCAGCCGATTTCGTCGATCATTTCCATGGATCTGCGGAGCAGGCCTTCCGCGCCACGGGCGTTGTCGCCCAATACGTCCTCCAACACGTTCAAGGCATGCATGCGTACCGGAACCGGCCCGGCGGCGGCGATATCGCCTTTGACCAGGGCGATATGTTCGGCGTAGGCAACGGTGTTTTCGTAGATCATCATGCGGAACGTGCCGCCGAAGCGGCTGACGAAGTCCGTTTCCAGGATTCGCTGAACCAAGCGGTCGTTTTCCCGGCGATAGGCGATCAGGTCGGCGATGGTGCCCAATTTCAAGCCATGGTGCTGGGCGAACCCGATAAGGTCGGGCATGCGCGCCATCGTTCCGTCGTCGTTCATGATTTCACAGATCACGCCTGCGGGGTTCAAGCCGGCGAGGCGCGAGATATCGACGGCGGCTTCCGTATGACCGGCGCGGACCAGGGTCCCGCCGTCCCGCGCCGCCATCGACCCGACGCGCGGCCCGAGCGATATCGCTACGCCGGGCCACGTCTTTCCG
>JANQIJ010000155.1 GCA_028282185.1 Rhodospirillales bacterium | reverse complement strand
GCTTTGTCCGGCGGATGGGCCGGCGGCCTTCCCCGCCGGGGCGGGTCTGGGCGATTTCGACGGCCTGGTCATCGGCGGGTCGGGCCTGCATGTCCGGCGCGGCGGCAACCTGGCGGCGGTTCAGCGCCAAGTCGATCTGGTCCGCACGGCCTTCGACGCCGGCCTGCCGGTGCTCGGCAGTTGTTGGGGCTTGCAGGTCGCCGTGGTTGCCGCCGGCGGCGATGTCGCGCCCAGCCCCAACGGCCGGGAGGTCGGCATCTGTCGCGACCTGCGCCTGACCCCGGCGGGCGCCGGTCACGCGTTGATGGCCGGCAAGCCCACGACGTTCCAATCCCTGGCCCTGCATTATGACGAGGTCACGCACCTGCCCGCCGGGGCCGAGGTCCTGGCGTCGAACGGTCATAGCCGGGTTCAAGCCGTCGCTTTCACCGCCGGGGCCGGCCGGTTCTGGGGCCTGCAATACCACCCCGAATTCGACCTGGCCCACATGGCGGGTCTCATCCGGCGCTATGCCGACGATATGTTGGCACAGGCGATCTTTGCCGATCGCGGAGCCTTGGAGGCTTGCGCCGACGCCTTGCGGGCCTTGCATCGGGATCCCGGCGACGATGCCGCCGCCGGTCGCCTGGCGGCGCAGGCCGAGGTCGTCGAACCCAATCGCCGGCGGCGCGAAATCGCCAATTGGCTCAACGCTTGTGCCGATCGAAAGGCCGTTGGCTGAACGCTGCCTCAAGCCGGCGCGCCGGGACCGCCGGTGTAGCGGTAATAATACCAGAGCATCAGCGCCGCCGTGGAACGCCACGGCCGCCATCGTTCGGCGATTTCGGCCAATTCCTTTGGTTTGGGCCGGTCCGGCATATCCATCAGTCGGGCCGTCGCTTCCTGGAGCGCCAGATCGCCCGACGGCATCACGTCCGGCCGGCCGAGGGCGAACATCAAATAGATTTCCGCCGTCCATTGGCCGATGCCCTTGAGCGCCGTCAGCGCGGCCAGGACTTCGGCGTCCGATTGATCGCGCAGGGCGTCGAAATCGATCCGCCCGTCGCGCACGGCCTCGGCCACGCCCCGGATGTAGCGCACCTTTGGCCGCGACAGGCCGAAAGACCGAAGCGCGTCGTCGCTGACCTTGAGAACCGCCCAGGGGGTAACCTTGCCCAAGCCGGCGCGGACCCGGTCGCGGATCGCCGCGCCGGCTTGGGCTGAAACCTGTTGGCCGATGATGCTTTCGACGATCGCCGGGAAGCCGTCCGGCCGCCGGCGCGGCAGAGGCGCGCCGGCCTGGGCATAGGCGCGGGCCATATGCTCGCAATGCTCGACCAGTTCGAGAAGCCCGGGGGTCGGCGGCACCGTTTGCGACCTATTCCAGTGATCCGGAGAGCGCCCGGGAGATGATGCCGCCGAGCGCCGGCGCATCGACCGGCAGCGGATTTTCCCGCGCCGTGACGTCCGCCGCCGCGACCTCGGCAAGGCTGTCCAAGACGTCGTCGGTAACGCCCAGGGCGTCCGCTTGGTGCGGCACCTCGAACGCGTCGCGGACCTCCAGGGTCCAATCCAGAAACCCGGTGAAACCGGGGTCGGCGAGACCCATATAGGCGGCCAGCGGTCCCAGCCGATCGGCGATGGCTGGTCGGTTGTGGACCAGGACGTAAGGCAGGATCACCGCGTTGGTCAGGCCGTGGTGGCTGTCGTAGCGGGCGCCGATGGCATGGCTGATCGCATGCACCGCGCCCAGGCCTTTTGTAAAGGCGACCGCGCCCATGGCGGCGGCGGCCATCATGTGGGCGCGGGCCTCCAGGTCCGTGCCGTCCTTGACGGCCGAAGGCAGCCAGCGGTGGATCAGGCGCAGGCCCTCGGCGGCGATGCCGTCGCACATCGGGTTGTACATGGTCGCGCAATAGGCTTCCAGGCAGTGCACTGCCGCGTCCAGGCCGGTCCAGGCGGTCAAATCGGCGGGCAGGCCAACGACCAAAGCGGGATCGCAAATCACCACTCGGGGCATCAGGTCCGTGTGGTACAAGATGCGTTTTACCTGGGCCGCTTCGTCCGAGACAACGGCCGCGCGACCCACTTCCGAACCCGTGCCCGAAGTCGTCGGCAGAGCGACCACCGGCGGCAGGCCGTCGGTCGAAATCTCCTTGTAGCGCGGCCCGCCCACCGCATAGTCCATGACGTCGTCCGCCTGCGCCAGCTGCAGGGCGATGCCCTTGGCCGCATCCATGGCCGAACCGCCGCCCAGGGCGATGATCCCGTCGTGCCCGCCGGCCCCGTAGGCCGCTGCGCCAGCCGCCACGTTGGCCGCCGTGGGATTGGATTTGACCTCACCGAATAGGTCGGGGGAGAGCTTGCCGTCCGCCATGATCGCGACCACGCCCGCGACAAGCGCCGTTGTCGCCAAGCCCCTATCGGTAACCAGCAAGGGGCGGGTCATGCCCAGTTGTGTGCAGACCTTGGCCAGTTCGGCGACCCGGCCGACACCGAACCGGACCGCGGTCGGAAACGGCCAGACCGCCGCCAGATGGGAAAAATCGTCGGACATGGGGATGCCGGTCCGTCTGCCCTAGAAAT
>JANQIJ010000145.1 GCA_028282185.1 Rhodospirillales bacterium | reverse complement strand
CGAGCGCCGCCGGCAGTGTCCAGCCGAGCGGTCCCGCCTGGCCGCAGTTGATCCAATGGCGCGGGTTGTAGACCTTGAGGAACTGGGCGCCGGCGATCTGGCTCAGCCCGATGGTCGTGACATAGACCGTGTCACGGTCGAATTCGTTGTTCATTTCCTCGTAGACCCGCTGCGGCTTCAGCGGCACGTCGTCGAAATGCGACTTGCGCAGCATCACGGTCTTGCGGTGCAGGCAGCTCTCGACCCAGGCCTCGTAATCCTTCAACTGGCCGGCCTTCTTCCGCTCCTTGGCGATGTCCACCATGT
The DNA here is from genome assembly GCA_028282185.1 of Rhodospirillales bacterium. GTDB lineage: Bacteria > Pseudomonadota > Alphaproteobacteria > Rhodospirillales > Casp-alpha2 > UBA1479. The sequence goes on along the minus strand of JANQIJ010000145.1, from coordinate 2,463 downwards.
GCTGCAACGCCACCTTGGCGTCGGAGACGATGCCGTAATCCGGCGCGAAGACGCGGCCGATCTGCGTCGGTTCGATGTCGACGTGAACGAACTTGCGGCCCTCGGTGTACTTATCGATGGAGCCCGTATGCCGGTTGGCCCAGCGATTGCCGATGCCGAGCACGAAGTCCGACAGGCCGAAGGTCGCGTTGCCGTAGCGGTGCGAGGTCTGAAGCCCGACCATGCCGGCCATCAGGCGATGGTCGTCGGGAATCGCCCCCCAACCCATGAGGGTCGGGGTCACCGGGACATTGAGGGTTTCAGCCAATTCCACCAACAGGTCGCAGGCATCGGCGTTGATGACCCCGCCGCCGGCGACGATCAGCGGGAAGTCGTGCGCCAGCAGCATGTCCAGGGCCTTCTCGCATTGCCGGCGCGAGGCCTTGGGCTTGAACACCTCCATGGGCTCGTAGGTGTCCGGATCGAAATCGATTTCCGCCAGTTGCACGTCCAGGGGCAGATCGATATGCACCGGTCCGGGCCGGCCGGACTTCATGACATGGAAGGCCTTCTGAAAAACGTAGGGAACCAGCGCCGGTTCCTTCACGGTCACCGACCATTTGGTGACCGGCCTGGCGATGCTTTCGATATCCACCGCTTGAAAGTCTTCCTTGTCCAGCTTGGCCCGGGGCGCCTGGCCGGTGATCGTCAGGATCGGGATCGAATCGGCCTGGGCGGAATACAGCCCGGTGATCATGTCGGTCCCCGCCGGGCCGGAGGTGCCGATACAGACGCCGATGTTGCCGGCGACGGCCCGCGTATAGCCCTCGGCCATGTGGGAGGCGCCCTCCACATGGCGTGCCAGCACGTGGCGAATGGTGCCGCGCTTCCTCATGGACGCGTAAAACGGATTGATGGCGGCGCCCGGCACGCCGAACGCGCAATCGACGCCTTCTTTTTCAAGCACGCGCACGGCGGCTTCGGTCGCGGTCATCTTTGACATCTGCTCCACCCTAAACAGTCAGCGTCCGGCTAAGGTGGCGGGCTGCCAGCGACCTTTCAAGATTTTTGGAATTTATTCCATTGATTGGAAATATATAAAATATTATTAAGTTTTACAATATTTTATAATATTCCGTTTTTTGGAATATCTGTCCAATTAAGCGGCGACAGGCCGCACGCCGCCCAATTCGCCGGCGATACCCGCCGCCGCCTTGGTCACCATGCCGGCGAGGCTGGAGATCTTTTCATCGGAAATCCGTGCCGACGGGCCGGAGATCGAAATCGCGGCAATCGGCTCGTCGTGCTCGTCGCAGACGGCGGCGGCGATGCAGCGCAGGCCGATGGCATGTTCTTCATCGTCGATCGCATAGCCCTGGCGCTGAATGTCGCTGAGCGCCTGGCGGAACTGGGCCGGAGTGGCCAGGGTTTTGCCCGTGACCTGGGCCAGGCCGTGACGCTGCAGGATGCGGTTCACCTTGTCCTCGCCCTGGCGGGCCAGAAGCACTTTGCCGACACCGGAACAATGCATCGGCACGCGGGTCCCGGGCGCCCGGTAGGCGCGCATGGTTTCACGGCACTCGACCTGGGCCAGGTAGATGACCTCGCCATTGTCCTCGACGGCGAGCTTGACCGTTTCGCCGCTTTCTTCCATCAGCCGACGCATGATCGGCCGGGCCATCACCACAAGATCACGGGACCGGACGAACGCGTTGCCGATGACAAAGGCCTCCACCCCCACGTGCCAAAGCGTCGAGCCATGGTCGAAACGCACCATCCGATCGTTCTGCAGGGTCGTCAGCAGGCGGTGGGTGGTCGAGGGCGGCAAGCCAACGGTCAAGGCGACATCCGTCAAGGTCATGCCGTCGTCGGCGCGCGAAAGCGCCTTGAGGATCGAGATCGCCCGGGCCAGGGACTGCACTTGGCCGCCCGTATCGGCGCGGGCTTTCGTGCGGGCACGCGGTTTCGTGTTGGTGACGGTCGATGCCATTGGCTGAACTCCTTGGCCTGCGTCTCAAAAATGGCATGCCCGGCACGCCATTCCGCATAACGGAACTGTTTCCAGATTTTTGTATCGCAACGGCGAATGTCAAGCCCGGATACAGGTAAATTCGATGGGCAGGATCCGGGCTTGTTCCAGGTTGCGCGCGGAATTGCGCGCCCGCTCAAGCGCCCGCTCGCCAAGGATCACCGTGGGACTGAGGACCGGCGGCCCGTCCCGTTCGAGACGCGCCCGCGCCTGAGCGTTGTGGGCCAGGGCGACTTCCGTGGACTGTTCCGCTGCCTCGATCCGAAAGCCGGCGACTTCCAACAACCGTGCCGTCTCTTCCGCCGTGATCAAATGGCTGATCTCCGCCGTCATCGCCCAGGGCACGGGAAAAATCACCGGCCCGCCGGGGCCGCTTGCCACCTCGGCGGCGACAAACCGCGCCCCCGGCCGCAGCACCCGCGCGGCTTCACGATAAAACCGGGCCTTGTCAGGCA
>JANQIJ010000104.1 GCA_028282185.1 Rhodospirillales bacterium | reverse complement strand
CCGTCAGTAGCCGCGTTGCGGGCTGGGTCACCAATATCGCCGTTATCGAGGGGGCCGCCGTCGAGACGGGACAGGTGTTGATTACCATCGATTCCCGTGAATCCAAACTGCAGTTGCGCGAGCTCGAATCCCGACGGCAGCGAATTAATGCGGACCGGGCGCGGATGGGAAAGGAACGCGGCCTGATCGATCAGCAGACGCAGACACGCTACCAAACGCTTGTTTCAGCGCGGGGAGCGGCCGCGGCCGCCGTAGCGGCGCTGGAACCGCAGTTGGACCTCGCGAAAAGGAATCTCGCGCGTGCGAACTCGCTCTTCGAGAAGAAAGTCATCCCGCGCCGGCAACTCGACGAAGCGCGCACCAACATGCGCAAGATCGATGGCGACTATCGGCAGGCGGTTGCCGTCTTGGAGCAGGCACGCGCCCGCTTGCTCGAGGCGAAGGCGGACCGTGCGCGGCTTGACGTTCTCGACGGCGAGATTGAAATGCTCCGGTTCGAGGAAGCCGAACTCCAGGCCAAGGAAGACCAACAGAAACTGGACATTGCGGATCGCACGATCCGGGCGCCGGTCAATGGCGTCGTCGATAAGACATTCGTCGAGACAGGCGAATACGTGACGCCGGGACAACGGCTCGCCATCGTCCATGACCCGCGGGAAATTTGGATCGAGGCCAATATCAAGGAAACCGAAATTCGCAAGTTGAAGATCGGCCAGCCGGTCGATGTGCTGGTGGACGCCTATCCGGACGAGACCTTCGTCGGCAAGGTCGCCGTCATCGGCAGTTCCACGACGAGCGAATTCGCCCTCTTGCCGACACCCAACCCCAGTGGCAACTTCACGAAAATTACCCAACGCCTTCCCGTTCGAATTGCGATCGACCAGCAGGCTCGGAAACTGCGGCCGGGCATGATGGTCGAGGTCAATATTGATATCCGGGGACGTTGACGCCCTATTTGAGCGGTACGGGCCTTCTTACCGCTGGTTTGTAACCCTCGCCGGGGTCACGGGCGCGGTCGCGATGATCCTGTCGGCGACGATCGTCAACGTGGCGGTCCCAAGCGTCATGGGCGCATTCGGCATCGGCCAGGACCGGGCCCAGTGGATCGCCACGGCGTTTATCGCGACGATGGTCGCCAGTCAGCTGTTGAGTGCGTGGCTCGCCAACAGCCTGGGCGAAAAGCTCGCCTTTCTGATCGTCAACGTGGTCTTCCTGGTCGGCACGGCGATCACCATCACCGCTACCAATCTGGAGCTCCTGATCCTGGGGCGGGTGATCCAAGGATTCGCAGCAGGCGCCATCCAGCCCATGGTGATGGCGTTGATCTTCCGCGTCTTTCCGGCCCAGCGCCGCGGGTTGGCCATGGGCGTTTACGGGATGGGCATCCAGATCGCGCCCATGCTGGGTCCCATGTTCGGCGGTATCGTGATCGACGCGGTGAGTTGGCGGCAGATATTCCTCGTGCCGGTACCGTTGTGTCTGTTTTCCATGACGCTCGGTTTCTTTTTCATGCCGGGCAGGCTCAAGTTCGGCAAACTGCCGCATTTCGATTGGTCCGGCTTCATCCTGCTCTGTACGGCCCTGGTCTTTCTCTTATCCGCCGGGGCCAACGGCCAACGGTTCGGCTGGTTCTCGGATACGCTCTTGCTGATGTTGACGGCGGGGCTTGGCGCGGCGGCGTGGTTCGTCATCCTGCAATTGCGCTCGCCGTCGCCGTTGCTGGATTTCTCGTTGTTCCGCAACGCGCAGTTCGCGTCGGCGGTGATGGTGTCGTTCGTCTTCGGGATCGGCAATTTCGCCTCCAACTACATTATTCCGATCTTCGTGCAGGAGGTGCAGGGCTTTTCGCCGAGCCTGGCCGGCTTCCTGTTGGTGCCGGCGGGTATCCTTGTGATTTCGGGCACGCCCTTGTTTGGTCGTTTGGTGGATCGTTTCCCCGCCCATATCATGGTGATGGTCGGCGTCAGCCTGTTCGCATTGGGGAATTTTCTGATGAGCGGCGCCGACGTGAACACATCCTTTTGGACATTGAGCCTGTTCATCGTGGTCGCCCGGTCCGGGATGGCGCTGATCATGCCGTCGGTCAACGCTGCGGCGTTGCGGGCTTTGACGCCGGAGCAACTGAGCAAAGGCTCCGGGACGATGAATTTCTGCCGCCAGTTCGGCGGATCCTGTGGGATCGCCTCGCTCGTGGTGTTCATGGAACAGCGTACCCAATTTCACGGGGAGGCGCTGACCGCGACCCAAACCGCCGCCAACCCGGCAAGCCGTGAATTGCTCGATCAAGTCGCCGGTATCATGAACGAGGCCGGTGTGCCCGAGGCGTTGCGCCAGTCCGGTGCGCTGCACTACCTGGGCCAAGTCATCGAGGCGCAGGCCGAGACGCTGGGATTCCAGGACGGGTTTGTCATGATCACGGTGATGTTCGTGCTGACTTTGATCCCGGCATGGATTCTGGGCCGGGCGAAACCGAAGGATCAATCCGATGGGAAAGGCGACTGACGACGCTTATGCGGCGCTAGAGGTCCTTCAAGATGGTCTCGGCGCTGGAGATGCCGTAACTGCCGTCCGGCTCCAGGTTGAGCTTCCTGATCACGCCGTCGTCGACGATCATGGCATATCGCTTGGACCGCAGGCCCATGCCGCTTGCCCGGCGGTCGATTTCCATGCCGACCGCCATCGTGAAATCCGCATTCCCGTCCGACAACATGGTGATGGACCGCCGTTCGTCCTGCGCCTTGCCCCAAGCATCCATCACCGCCGCGTCGTTCACCGCGACACAGACGATCTCGTCGATGCCTTTCGCCTTGATCGCGTCGGCATTCTTCACGAAACCGGGCAGGTGCCGGGCGGAGCAGGTTTGGGTAAAGGCGCCGGGCACGGCAAAAAGGACAACGCGCTTTCCGGCAAAATACTCATCCGTCGATAACGGCTTTGGGGCACCGTCATCCCCAAGCCGGTGCAAGGTTTCCGAAGGGAGGGGATCACCTTCCTTGATCGCCATATTGCCCTGCTTTCCCGCGTGCTCCGATTTAGCGGTCCATGACGCGCCGGTCGGCCGCATGCCGAGGCGCCGGTCGGACCGTATCATGGAAATCGGGTGTGGACGAGTCGCGGGCCCCGGCAAAGCCGGCCGCAGTGAAACGCGCTGCGCCCGGCGGGCGCAGGATCTATGGCGGTGCTGGCGGCTAGCTGTTGGCTTTGGCCTGTTTCGGTTTCCAGGCTTCGACCCGGCGCTCCGCGTCTTCATGCTGTTCGGCCGACAGGGTCGGTCTGATTTCGTCCCGTTTATCGGCTGCAGATTTATTGCCGCCACGGGCAGACAGGGTCAGCCACATGAATGCGGCGACAATATCCTTCTCGACGCCATCGCCATTGGCGAGGCGAACGCCGATCCGATGCTGCGCGCGGACATGTCCTTGGCGGGCGGCCTCGAGGAACCAGCGCGCCGACTCGGCCTTGTCCACCCGAACACCGAAACCGTCCCGGTATCGCTTGCCCATGTTGTACTGGGCCTTATCGAATCCCTGCTTCGCGGCCATCAAAATCCACTTGGACGCTTCCGTTTCGTTCTTGTCGACCCCGAAGCCGTAATCGTACATGCGCCCGAGGGCATATTGCGATCGGACCAACCCTTTTTCCGCTGCCTTCTTGAGCCAGTCGACGGCCATCCCGTAATCCTGGTTGACCCCGGTGCCGGCCAGATAGGCGAGGCCGAGATTGTGCTGCGCTTGCGAATCGCCCTGGTCGGCTGCCTTGGTCCACCATTCGATCGCTTTGCTGCGATCCTGGTGCAGGCCCTTGCCCTCGTCATACATCACGCCGATGTTGAACTGCGCCCGGGAGTCCCCTTGTGCCGCGAGCGGTTGCCATTCGTTAAAGGCGGTCAGGAAGTCGCCGCGTTGGTAGGCCTGCCACCCGTCGTCAAATCCGGCGGAGGCATTGGAGACAAGGGCCATGCCGCCCACCGTCATCGCCGCAATGACGGCGATGCCCGTCGATTTGAACTTCCGCACCAAGCCGGGCGCCCACACGCCGCAGGCTCGTATTTGATTAATCCGCGTTTTCATAGCGCTCCTCCAACATCGCCAGACTTATGAGGATCTCGCCGAGAATGACGATACTTTCGCCCGAAGGATTTCAATGAGCCCCACGACCCCTTCCTTGCGGACGATTGTCTCGAACTCCGATCGCTGTGCTGCCGCCATGCTGACCCCTTCGACCATCACGTCGATTATTTTATGGCCATTCCCTCTGTTTCGAACCCGCCAACCCGCCTTTAGGGGCGGCCCTGCCTGACGGGCAATTTCCGTAACGACGATCGCGTCTCGCCGTCCGAGCGGTTTTGCCGAAGTGATAGAAAAAGTCTCACCGGCGTACCCACCCAGCCGGATCGCATAGGTGCGAACCACGAACTCGCTGAAGAGGCTGAGATACTCTTCGCGTTGATCCGGCGATGCGGTTCGCCAGTTCTTACTCAGTACAAACCGTCCGATCGTTGTCAGATCGAAATGTTGCCGCAACAGATCGCGGATCTTTGCTTCCCGCTCGGATAGGGGAATCTCCTTATCGGCAAGAAGCTTGACCGCATTGTCCCCGAGTTCCTGTATGAATTTCGACGCTTCTTGTGGTGAGGTTTTGTTCGCCGCCGTGACGGGCTGAAACGCCAGTGCGCAGAACAAAAGGCTCAAAACCATAAGCCGGCTCAAAGTCATCCGACCTCCAATTACTTGACCCATATGTACGGGTTTGTTCGCCACCCGTATTCCCATCCGGAGCCCCTCTCGGATGAAGGGCGATCATATAGGAAGCTGCCGTTTAATACAATTCAGTATTCGTCCTTTAGGGGTAATAAAAATCAAAGTAAATAGCGTCGTTAACCAAGCGTTATTATTCAATTTCCGCAAGTGATCGAACAGTATCCGGGACATCAAAACGCCCAGATGCCCCCCTAGTACGAGAGGGCTAATTCGGATTTGCCGTACCGTCCGGCGCGGTCCAAAGGGCACAATAAGAAAAAAGGAAACGGAGGGAGCGACCATGACAGTAACCATACTGTCCGCCCTTGTTGGAATAGGCATCAGCCTGGCTCTTGTATACGCCGTGTATGCGCGGCGTCGTGTGCAACGCCAAGACGGCTCGGCGCAACCCTTATCGGGCGCAAACGTGCTCGGGATCCGACCCGGTGAACTGGACGATTTCCGGCGGTCCGCGCGCGATCAACTGCATAGCCAGCGCGAGCAATGGGACCGCGATTATCATCCCGAAGCGGCAACCGGGCTGCCCGGGCGAGTCGCCGGCATTCCGCGGGCGCTTCGCGTCCGCTAGTCGCAAGCGGCGGGCACAGCCAAAACCCCCGACATGACGTTTCGGCCCGAATGCAATTCGGACTAATACCGCTGCGCCGAGGCACTGTGCTCATGGATGTTTGTAGCCCGCCGGTCAACTCTTATACGCTTGAAATATAACAAAGAATAGAATCGCACCGGAGAAATCTGGAATGCCTTGGTCGGAGTCGGTCGTCGTGATGACGCGGTTGGTGTGTTTCACCGCAATCGTGACCTCTCCCGCCTGGATGTTTGCGGTCTATTTCGTGTACCGCGGATGACGGCATGAAGGCGGTCATCCCATCGAATCGAATGCGGAAGGTCTTGGTGCGCAGGGAAAATCGGCGGCCGCAAGTGGCGGGAATCGACCCCATCGAGGGTCACGTTGCCGTTGGGGTTCCCGCATGTTTAATGGCTGGCTTGGAGCATGGGCGGAAGACCAGCCCGGGGCGTGCCGGCGAGCGTATGGGTAGCGGATCATGAGCGACACAGGGTCGTTCACAGGCGAAACGGAACGGGACGACGCCGGGCGGACCGCCGGCGACGCGGCGGCAGATGACCGGTTGTTGCGCAAGGACCTCGTCCTTCTGGGCGATGCGCTCGACCTCATCACGCTGTCGCAAGGGTACCATTCGCCCGCGGTTCCGCCGCTTCTCCGGACATTGATCCGGGACGTTCGAAAGCTCGAAGCGTCCGAAGAAACTGCGCCGCCAGTCACGAACACGGCGGCCGATACGGCCCCGACCGCGGCTGCCGGATCAGACGACGCGGCCACGGCGGCCGCGGAGTCGGACGCGACGGCTGAGGAAGACACATCGGATGAGGCGCCGGACGCGCCGAAATCCGACGAGATTGCGGCGCTGCAGGATCGGGTTCGGTCGGCCGACGACAAGCTTGCGGCATTAACGGGGGCGGTTGGCCAACTGATCGACGTGTTGCAGCGGAACGCCGTCGCCGGGGTCCGGGGCGGCGCGGACCGTCGGCAGTCCTTGCGGGTTCCCGGCGTCAACGCGAAGATCATCGTCCGCGACCGCGAGTACGAAGTGGTGAATTGGAGCAAGTCCGGCTTCCTGATCAAGGCGGGGGATACTGACCGGTTCAGCCGGCGCGGTTTCGATTATCATTTCGTCCTGGAAATGCCGGATGAAGTGATCGAGTTCCAGGGCCGCGCCACGCCGGTGCGGATCGAGCGGGAAACGCTGGCGGCGGAGTTCAGCAATCTCGACGAAGCGACGGCCGAGAAAATGGGGGCGGTCGCCGATGAATTGGGTGTCGGCGGCTAAGCCAACGCTGCAGTTTCTCGACCTGTCTCAATACCCGTAAGCGCTCTATCTGTTCGGATCATGGCTTTCGCCGCGCGCCGCGTGCCGGTAAGGTTGCGCCCCCGATTCCGCTGGACGAGGGCGCCTTGGTGCCGACGCTTCTGACCCTTCATCGCCAACCCATTGTCGTTGCCGCCTTCCTGCTGCCGTTCGTCACGCTATTTCAGAACAAGCTGCTGACGGTGCTGCTGCTCGTCCTGACGGTGGCGGTTCTCACCCAGTTGCGGACCGGATCCGGTCGTGAGGGCGGGCGCCTGTTTTGGCCGCTGCTGATCGGCCTCGCGGCGCTGCTTCTCTGGACGCTTGCGTCGGCGTTTTGGTCGATCGATTCCACGCACTCGTTGAAGCGGTTCGGGCGCCTTTTGCCGACGGTGCTGGCGGGCATTGTCATCGGTTACGCTGCGC
>JANQIJ010000071.1 GCA_028282185.1 Rhodospirillales bacterium | reverse complement strand
CTCTTCCGTCAGAGCGAGAACATACCCATCGGAATCGTAAGCTGAGGCCGGCAGGCGGTGGCGCTGGTCCGCTGGGCGGTGATCGCCCTGCAGCAGGCGGAACGCCATAATTCGGGCGCCGAGCCGTCGCTGGAACTGGCCTTGACTGCCCATGTGGTCCCGGAACTGGAGGCGGAAATCCTGATCATGACCGGAGACAACCCATGAGAAAGACGCCCAGCGGTCCGGCCCTGCTGGAGATCGCCGCGCGGACAGAGATCGACCTGGCCGCCCGCGCCGACGATCCCCAGGCCCGCTACAAACAGGCGATGATCAAGAGCGCCCGGGCCATCGCCGACCGCCAGGCGGCCGCCGGCGACGGATCGGAGAGGGCGCAACTGTCGTCGCTGCGCCGGCTGATGCACGACGACGGCGGCGACCTCCTTGGCTTGACCCGTCGCCTGGCCCGGGCGATCCGCGCCGGATGCGCCCCCCAGGGCACGCATGCCTATCTTTCGGCGGTGACGCTGCGGGTCCTGGCGGAAAGCAACCCGGCCTATCTGGCCCGATTGGAAGACGGCGATTGATCGCCGCGGACCGGTGGATCCGGTCCTCACCCGGCGTTTTACAAATTTGTGATCGCCTGTGACTTTTCCCGGCGCCGCCCAGCCCGCACACTGGTGTCATGTCCACCGTATTGCTTGTCGAAGACGATCCGGACCTGCGCAATGAATTGCGCGAACGCTTGGTGCAAGCCGGCTATGGCGTGCTGGCCGCCGATGGCGGCGCCAGGGCGCTGGGTCTGCTCAAGGATGCGGAAAAGGACGTCACCGTCGCGGTCACCGATATCGTCATGGCCGAGGGCGAAGGGATCGAATTGATCCTGGCGCTGCGCCGTGAACGTCCGGACCTGTTCATCGTCGCCATGTCGGGCAAGGGGCCTTACCTGCAGACGGCCCAGCGCCTGGGCGCCGACCGCACCCTGCTGAAGCCGTTCCGGTTCCGCGCCCTGCTCGACTGCCTGGAAACACCGGCGCGGGCGAGGGTCTAAAGCACGATCCGCCGTTCCTCCGCGTGGGACCGGTAGACCGCATCCTCGATTTCCAAGTTCATGAGGTAGTCCTCGGCCCGGTTCATCAACGGCGCGCCCGCCGTGAGGTGCGCCAGGACATGGCGTTGCAGGCGGTAAACGCAATCGCCGCCATAGCCGCGGTCGTCCCAGGCATAATCGATTTCCCGTGCCGTGTTTTCGCCGTGGCGCCGCAAGAACAAACTCCCGTCGCCGTTAAGGGTTAGCGTTCCCCGGGACCCGTCGAGCCACATTTCCCCCATCACCAGGCGGCGGTTTTCCGCCGCATGGTCGGCCAGTCGGTTGCCGTCGAACAGACCGCGGGCGCCGCCCGCCATTTCGAAGATGATCAGGCCCGCGTCCTCGCCGGCGATCGCCGGATTCAATTGCGCCAGGCGCGCCGTCACGGCCCGAACCTCGCCCATCAGAAAACGGAACACGTCGATCAGGTGGATCGCCGTTTCATGCACCAGGAAGCGTTCCATGTCCTGGAAGTACGGCTGTCGGTCGAGATAGGCACGCGGCCCTTGGCCGTCACCGGGGCGCAGGCGGAACGATGCCTGATAGACATCACCGATCGCACCCAAGTCCAGCAGGCGCTTGATCTCGCCGTACCAGGGTTGAAAGCGGAAGTTCTCGTGGATGATCACCGGTGTCGGGCCCGCCTTGATTTGCGCCACCGCCGCGCGGGCTTCGGCCAGGTTCGGGGTGAAGGGCTTCTGGCAGACCGTCGGAACGCCGCAGGCGAGGGTTTCCGCCAGCAACGCCGCATGGACCGTCGGCGGCGCGATGATGTCGACCAGGTCGGGCGTGACCGCGTCCAGCATGGCCGCAGCATCGTCGAACAACGTCGGGCCGCCCAGGCCGGCGGCAACCCGCACGGCGCTGGGCCGGTCCAGCGAGCAAATCCCGACAACCCGAACGCCCAGTCGTTGCCAGGCATCGTAATGGAACTGGGAAAAGAAGCCGGTGCCGACGGCAGCGACACGGATATCCGGGAAAGTTTCGGCCATGGCGGTTTTCGTGTTATTCCGGGCGGTCAATCAAGTCTATATCACGGAGCCCGCCGAACCATGCCCGTCATTTTGGGATGCATTGCAGACGATTTCACCGGCGCCACGGACCTGGCGAACACACTGGTCAAGAACGGCTTGCGGACGGTTCAGGTCAACGGCGTGCCCGCCGGTGGAATCGTCTGCAAT
>JANQIJ010000192.1 GCA_028282185.1 Rhodospirillales bacterium | reverse complement strand
GGATCGAGGACCAATCGGCGCTGCGGGCGGGTCCGGACAAGGACGCGGCCACCGGCCGGGCGGCGGCGCGGGTCCGATTTTCCGTCGGCGGCGTGCTTTTGGAAGAAGCCTTGGTCCCGCTGGGCGAAGACCGGCCGTTCACGTTCAAGCTGGAACACGCCGGCCCGGCGCTGGCCGAGATCGCGGTCGAACCGGCGGTGGGCGAACTGTCGCAGGTCAACAACCGGGCGCTAATCAGCGTCAACGGCGTCCGCGACAGGCTACGCGTATTGTTGGTCTCGGGCCAGCCGCACGCGGCGGAACGGACCTGGCGCAATCTGTTGAAATCGGACCCGTCGGTCGATCTGGTGCACTTCACGATCCTGCGGCCGCCGGACAAGGACGACTTCACGCCGCTGAACGAACTGGCGCTCATCGCCTTTCCGACCCATGAACTGTTCGTCGAACGGTTGGAGGAATTCGACCTGATCGTCTTCGACCGCTATCTCAAGCGCGGCGTCCTGCAATCGGAACACATGGCAAATATCGCCAAACGGGTGCGCGACGGCGGCGCCCTGTTGATGGCCGTGGGCCCGGAATTCACCGGCCGGACCAGCCTGTATCACACGGCGCTGCGCGACGTTCTGCCGGCGGCGCCGGCCGGCCGGCCGCTGGAAGCCGCGTTCCACCCCCGGGTTTCCGACACCGGCCAGCGCCATCCGGTGACCGCCGGCCTGGCCGGCCCGACGGCAACGACGGCGCCGACGGACACGCCACCCTGGGGCCGCTGGTTCCGGCAGATCCCCGGTGATGCCACGGCCGGCGTTTCGTTGATGACGGGCCTGCAGGATCACCCCTTGCTGCTGCTTGACCGGGTCGGCGAAGGGCGGGTCGCCCAGGTCATGTCGGACCACATCTGGCTTTGGGCGCGGGGCTATGACGGCGGCGGCCCGCAAGGGGAATTACTGCGCCGCCTGGCCCATTGGCTGATGCGCGAACCGGACCTGGAGGAAGAGCGCCTGGGTGCCCAGGTGCGCGGCGGCAAGCTGACAGTCGAGCGGCGCTCGCTGGCCGACACCACGGCCCCGGTGACGGTCACCAGCCCGTCCGGCGACGTTCGGGAGGTCTCCCTGGAACGGGCCGAGGCGGGACGCTGGCGGGCGGTGCTGCCGGCCGCCGAGATCGGCCTCTACCGGCTAAACGACGGCACGCATTCAGCGCTGGTCGCCTCGGGCGATCTCAATCCCCTGGAATTGTCGGACTTGCGGGCCAGCGACCAAGTCCTGGCCCCCCTGGCCGAAGCCAGCGGCGGATCGATCCGCTGGCTGGCCGACGGCCTGCCCGACCTGCGCCGCGTCGATCCGGGGCGGGACACGGCCGGGCGCGGCTGGATCGGTCTGGTCGCCAACAAGTCCTACGTCGTGACCGGCCTGCGCGACGTCGCCCTGCTGGCCGGCCTGCTGCTGGCCTTGCTGGCCCTGGCGCCGCTGATGGCCGCCTGGTGGCGCGAAGGGCGCTAAGCCAGGCCGCCGACCTACGGGACTAACGGGAGGACCCTGCCAAGGGGACAATTTTCATGGGACTTCCGATCAACGGCCAATGGCGGGACAAGTGGTATGACACCAAATCGACGGACGGCCGGTTCAAGCGCGAAGACGCGATTTTCCGCAACTGGGTGACCGCGGACGGCGCCCCCGGTCCCACCGGCCGGAGATCGCGGCGACCGTCGATATGCCCGCCATCAAGGAACACTATTACGGCAGCCACCGGTCCATTAATCCAACGGGGATCGTGCTCCTGGAACCGGATCAGAATCTGACCGCACCCCACGGCCGCGGCGCCCCGCCGGCCGATTGACGCACAGGCCCGGGGTCAGGCGGCGGCGACGGCCTCGACCTCGGCCTTGAAGGCCGGATTGGCCAGCCCCGATACGATCAGCAGCGTCGAGGCGCAAAGATGCCCGGCCATGAAGGTGTCGCGGGCGGCCCGCATCGCCGCCACATCGCCGGCGTCGGTCAGGAAGATGGTGATTTTGACTAGGTTGTTGACGGACATTTCGGCCTCTTTCAAGATCTCACCGATCTTGAAAAAGATCGCTTCCAACTGCCCGTCGATCCCCTCGATCGGCGTGCCATCCGCGTCGGCGCCGACCTGGCCGGAGATATGCAGCCAGCGGATCGCGTCCCGGACCTCAGTGGCAAGCGCATAGGCCGAGAGCGGCTTGTGCACCGTCGCAGGTTGGTGGTTTTTCATTTCCATGAGATGGCTTCCTTCAGTTTCATTCATATCGCACAAAGCCACTTTCGAACGCCTTCGGCGCTCTCAGGTTTTGCGACTACTGGTGTTCCAGGTCCGGCGCGACCAGAACCTGGGCGACGCCGTGCACGGTGCCTGCCTCGACCGCTTCATGGGCCTTGATCATGTCGTCGAAGGGGAACCGTTCGCCGACCCGGTGGACCAGGGTGTCCGATGACAGGACCGGGCTGACTTCCTGGAACGCCTCGTCCTGAACCAGGGGGTCGAGTTCGTAGATCGTGAACATGCGGATGTTGATGTTGTTGGCCATCAGCGCGTTGAAGGCGAAGCTGGGCTCGGGCACGGCGTCGGAGGCATAGGTGGCGATCGTGCCATTGGTCTTCAGGATTTCGGGCGCCATGGCGATGTTGGCGCCGAAGGCGACCTCGACGATGCGGTCGACCTTGCCGCCGGCGGCATTGAGGATACGGGCCGCAAGGTCCGGCTCTTTATAATTAAGCGCCGCCTGGGCGCCCAGGTCGACGGCCTCCTGGCAGTTGGCGTCCGAACCGCAGGTCGCGATCGCCCGCGCCCCGGCCCAGGTGGCGAGCTGCACCGCATAGGCGCCGACCCGGCCGGCGCCACCGGTGACCAGCACCGTCTGGCCGGTGATTTCACCGTCGGCGAACAGCGCATGGTAGGCGGTGACCACGGGCACGCCGGCGCAGGCCCCTTCGCTGAGACTGACGTCGCCCGGCAGCGGCACCGCCTGGCGCGCCGGCAGAACGACGAATTCCGCCGCCGTGCCGTGGGGCCGGCCGTGTTGGGCCCCGAACACCCAGACCTTCTGCCCGGTGCGGGCCGGGTTGATCCCTTCGCCGACCGCGTCGATGACCCCCGATCCGTCGTTGTTCGGCACGATGGGGCTGAACAGCCCCAGTTCGCGACCCGAGGCGCGGCGCTTCACGTCCGTCGGATTGATCGCGGAATAGGCCAGGCGGACCCGGACCTCGCCGGCATCCGGTTCGGGTTGCGGCCAATCGCCGGCCTGAAGCACCTCGGCCGCGGCGCCGGCCCTGTCGTACCAAAAAACGCGCATTCTCGGAGGTTCCCTTGATGGATCAGATGTCGAGCAACCACCGGGGCGGCAGTCGGTGCCCGGAAGGTGGCGCCCCCGGGGCGCCATGGCAAGTCCGCGCCTTGGGAATTCTCGGCAAAATTTGCCGCCAAGGCGGCGTTATATGCCGGTCATCTTCAACACGAGCCCACATAACTATTTGATTTATATTATTTTTTCCCTTGGCACGCCGGTTGAAAGGGAAACACGAAGTCCTTGATCGGGGCCAACCCCGGCAAGGACGCCCGAAAGGGCACATGAGCTAAGGAACGGGAAAAATGAATCCGCTATTCATCGCCGCCACCGGCATGGTGGCACAGCAAACGCGTGTCGACGTGATCGCCAACAACATGGCGAACATGAACACAACCGCTTACCAAAAACGCCGGGCATCGTTCAACGACCTGATCTATTCGGACAAATCACGACCCGATAACATCCATTCCCGAGCGTCCGGCGTCGTTCCGGGAGGCATCGCATCGGGGATGGGCGTCCAGGTCGCGGCGGCCTACCGGATCAACGAACAAGGCAGCTTGGCGCAAACCGGCAACGCCCTGGACATGGCTGTCCAAGGTCGCGGTTACTTCGAAGTCACCCTGGCCAACGGCGAAATCGCCTATACCCGCGCCGGCGGGTTCCAGGTCGATCCCGGCGGCAACCTGGTGACGCACGACGGCCTGCTGGTCGGTGGCGGTATCCTGGTGCCGCCGGACGCGGTCGAGGTCACGGTCAACCAATCGGGCGAAATCCTGGCGCTGGCACCGGGCGCCGACGCACCGGCGAACATCGGTCAATTGCTGTTGACCCGGTTCCCCAACGAAGGCGCGCTCACCGCGATCGGTGACAATCTCTATCAGGAAACGGACGGCTCCGGCGTCGGTCTTCAGGGCGTGCCCGGAACGCAAGGGTTCGGCAGCATTCTGCAGGGCTTCATCGAAACCTCGAACGTGAATCCGGTGGAAGAGATCGCCAAGATGGTCCAAGCCATGCGGGCCTATGAAATAAATTCGAAGGTCATCCAAACGGCCGATCAGATAATGGCGCCTAGCCAGGGCCGTTAACCAATCGTCAACCCTGACCGCGCGATAACGTCGGGGACCAAGCAACCGCGGCCCGACCGCGGAACCATAACAAGGCCGTTCGGGCGGCCATAAAAAACCGAACATACGAAACGCTTCGTTTCGTCCGATCCAAGCGCCGGCGGGAATCCCAGAAAGCGGGTTCCCGCCGCGTCTCGTTTCGGCGCCCGCGCCGGATATCCGGAACAGACCTCGCCGGCTGTGCGTATCTTGCAATTTTTACAGACCGATCATCGGGCCGCCATCAAGCCGACACGCATCTGTCATCAGGCGCGGGTTATCTGACGCCAGATAACGAACGAAGACGAGCCCGCGACACAGCGGTGCCGACGCTGGTGAATTCCCATAGACAACGCGGATGGCAGGCGATGCTTGAACTCGACCGTATTTCCGTAACCTATCCGGGGGGCGTTGAAGCGCTGAAACCGGCCAGCCTGTCCATCGGCGAAGGTGAATTCGTCGTCCTGCTGGGCCCCTCGGGGGCCGGCAAGTCGACCCTGCTGCGGGCCATCAACGGCCTGGTCACGGCGACGGAAGGCCGGATCGTCGTCGACGGCATCGGCGAGGTCGCGGACGCCAAGACGTTACGCGAGCACCGTCGCAAGTCGGCCATGGTTTTCCAGCAACACCAGTTGATCGGCCGGCTGTCGGCCCTGCAGAACACCCTGACCGGGCGGCTGAGCTACCATTCCGCCTGGCGCACCATGCTGCCCCTGCCGCGGGCCGAAAAGGAACACGCGCTGGCCTGTCTTGAGCGCGTCGGCCTGTTGGACATGGCCCTGCGCCGCGCCGATCAGTTGAGCGGCGGTCAGCAACAGCGGGTCGGCATCGCCCGGGCATTGGCCCAGGATCCGACCTTGATGCTGGCCGACGAACCGGTCGCCAGCCTGGACCCGGAGACCTCGCGCCGGGTGCTGGGCCTGCTGCACCGTATCTGCCGCGCCGACGGCATCGCCGTGATCGTCAGCCTGCACCAAGTCGAACTGGCCCGTGAATTCGCCGACCGCGTAATCGGCATTTCCGCCGGGCGGGTGGTGTTCGACGGCGCCGGCGAAGCCCTGGACGAAACGGTGTTGCGGCAAATTTACGGGACCGCCGACCCGGACCACGCGCCGGCGCCCAAGCCCGACGCCCCCCCCGCCAACGACGCGGCGGGTTCCGAGGCCACAGCCATTGCCTGACCAGCCCCGATTTCCAACCCGCCGAAAAGATACCACCACATCCGACAAACGAAGGAGACTGACCGTGACGAAAATTCGCCAATTCTTCAGTGCCCTTGTCCTGGGCCTGTTTACCGTCGGCGCCGCGCAGGCCGCGGACCCGAACCCGGACACCCTGCGCATCGCCTTGCTCCCCGATGAAAACGCGGCCACGGTGATCAAGGACAACCAGGGTCTGAAGAAACACCTGGAAAGCAAGCTCGGCAAGGAAATCAAGCTGGTCGTGACGACGGATTATTCGTCGATGATCGAAGCCATGCGCTTCGGCCGCCTGGACCTGGCCTATTTCGGCCCCCTGTCCTACACGCTGGCGAAGTCGAAAAGCGATATCGAAGCCTTCGCCGCGCGCAAGAAGGGCGGCGCCACGACCTACCATTCGGTGATCATCGGCAACATCGAAAAGGGCATTACCAACCTGAAGTCCGCCAAGGGAAAAGATGTCGCCTATGGTGACACGGCTTCGACCTCGAGCCACCTGATCCCGAAATCGATCTTCCGCGCCGCCGGCATGAAGGAAGGCAAGGACTATAAGGAACACTTCCTGGGCGCCCATGACGCCGTCGCCATCGCCGTGCAGCGCGGCACCGCCGTCGCCGGCGGCCTGTCCCAGCCGATCTTCGAAAGCCTGGTCGAACGCGGTGTCATCTCCATGGACAAGGTTCGGGTGCTCCAGGTTTCCGCCCCATTCCCGCAGTACCCCTGGACCATGCGTTCCAACCTGAGCCCCAAGCTGAAGGAAAAGATCAAGAACATCTTCTACGACATCGAGGAGAAGGCGGTCCTGAAGCCGTTCAAGGCCGAGGGCTTCGCGCCGATTTCGGACAAGGACTACGACGTCGTCCGTAACCTGCAAAAGGAATTGGGCCTCTAACCCAAGGGCAAAGTTCCCGCCCCGCCGGGATGGGCCGAGAGGCCGGCATGCGCCGGCCCCTCGCGCCGCCCGCCCCGGATTGAACCATCAGACTTCAGGCACCAAGCCGCCCCAAAGCCCGCACGGTACAGGGATCCGCCAGACCGATGACCCAGCCCGCCTATGAAACCCTGCTCGCGGAAGAGCGCAGCGCCTGGCGCCGGACCGCCCTCTTGGTCGCGGGCGTTTTCGCCGCAATCCTGATCTCCGCCGGATTCACCGGCTTGCTCGACCTGCCGCGCCTGGCCGAAGGCCTGCCGGCGATCGGCATCCTGTTGACCGAAATGTTCCCGCCGGACTTCACCGAATGGCAATCCTGGTTGAAACCGGTGGTCGATACCCTGGCCATGAGCATCGCCGGCACGGCGCTGGCGGTGACCCTGTCCCTGCCGCTGGCCTTCCTGGCGGCCAGCAACACCACGCCCGGGCCCGTAACCTATCGCATCACCCGCGGCGTTTTGAACCTGCTGCGCTCGATCCCGGAACTGATCATGGGCATCATCTTCGTCGCCGCCGTGGGCTTCGGCGCGCTGCCCGGCGTCTTGGCCCTGGGCCTGCATTCCGTCGGCATGGTCGGCAAGTTTTTCTCGGAAGCCATCGAACACGTCGACCCGAAACCCGTGGAAGCCGCCGTCGCCGCCGGCGCCAGCAAGTTCCAGGTGATCCAGCACGCCGTGCTGCCGCAGGTGCTGCCGCAGTTTTCCGACGTCACCATCTACCGCTGGGAATACAATTTCCGGGCCTCCACGGTGATG
This sequence comes from Rhodospirillales bacterium, assembly GCA_028282185.1. Lineage (GTDB taxonomy): Bacteria > Pseudomonadota > Alphaproteobacteria > Rhodospirillales > Casp-alpha2 > UBA1479. Next base: position 7,596 of record JANQIJ010000192.1, on the reverse strand, counting down.
GGCATGGTCGGCGCCGGCGGCATCGGTTTCGAATTGATGGCCAGCCTGCGCATCCTCCGCTACGAGGAAGTTTCGGCCATCCTGATCGTCGTGCTTCTGATGGTGACCATCGTCGACAGCACCGGGGCGGCCCTGCGCAAGAACCTGAAATAGGACAACCATGACCAACCCTGCCCTACCGCAAGTGGCCGTCACCAACCCGATCCATGACGAGATCCGGGATCTGCTAACCCCGGCATGTGATTTGCGGGCGAACGACGACCCTGCCCTGCCCTGGGACCAGAACCGCATCGTCGAAGCCGCGCCGAAGGCTCAAGCGCTCATGGCCTTCATGACCGACAGCGCCGACGGCGCGTTTCTGGACCGGCTGCCGGATTTGCGCATCCTGGCCTGCGCGCTCAAGGGCTCGGACAGTTTCGATCAAGACGCCTGCACCCAGCGCGGCATCTGGATGACCATCGTCCCCGACCTTCTGACCGTCCCCACGGCGGAACTGACCATCGGTCTCGCCATCGGGCTCATGCGCCATGTGATGGCGGGCGACGCGCATGTCCGGTCGGGCGACTTCAAGGGCTGGCGCCCGGAACTCTACGGCGCGGGGCTTTCCGGCGCCAATGTGGGGATCCTCGGCATGGGACGTCTGGGTCAGGCCGTGGCGGAACGGCTGCGCGGCTCCGGCGCGGCGCTGCTTTGCCATGACAGGGCGGCCCTGTCGACCCGGATTACGCGGGATCTGGGCGCCCAGGAGCTGCCGCCGGCCCGCATCGCGGCGACGGCGGGCGTGGTCATTGTCTGCCTGCCGCTTAATCGCGAAACCCGCCACATGGTGGACGCGGCCTTCCTCGCCCGCATGAAACCGGGCAGCTACCTGATCAACACCGGGCGCGGCTCCGTGGTGGACGAGGACGCGGTGGCGCAAGCGCTGGAAAGCGGCCATCTGGCGGGTTACGCGGCGGATGTCTTCGAAATGGAGGACTGGTCCCTCCCCGACCGGCCCCGGGACATCCCACCCAGGCTTCTGGCCCGCAGGGAGAAGACATTGTTCACGCCGCATATCGGCTCGGCCGTGAAGCAGGCCCGCATCGAGATCGAACGCTCGGCGGCGACCGCGATCCTCCAGGTGCTGTCCGGCAACCGCCCGGACACGGCGGTGAACGACGTGCCGTTGGTGCGGAAAAGCGCTTAGTCGTCCGAACCGGAACCGTTCGGGTCGGCGCGTTCCATGGTCCGCACGTAGCTTTCCAGAACCGCGTTCATGCGCGTCTGATAGCCCTTGGCGCCGTCCTTCTTGAAATGCTCCAGAACGGAGGTCTTGACCCGAAGCGTCACCGGTTGGGTGCGGTCGGGGTGGACGAGTTTGGCCCCGGCCCAAAACGCCTCATCCGTTTCCGGAATGTCCGAGAAGTCGATGTCCTCGTCCCGGACCGCCTTGATTACCTTAGGACTTTTCTTCGAGGTGGTCATGATACACCTTCCGTTCGCGGCGGCTCGCGTGGCGCGCCGAGATGATGCGGGTCACGCCCGACCTGTCCGTATGGACGACTAAGAGGACCACGTCGCCCGGCGGCACAGCACCCAATGTCAATTCCCGCTTCTCGCCGTAATCCTGCCGGTGATCGACCTGGGTCAAAGTGGGGCCTCCAAATATCCGCACCGCATCCTCGAAGCTGATCCCATGCTTCTCAAGATTGGCCGCGCTCTTCGCCGGGTCCCATTCAAACTTCATCGATTATGTTAATGCAAACTGTATTGACAATAAAGGCGGTTTTCGAATGGATGAAGGAGAAACTGTTGGTTCAACGCAACGCAAGCCTCTTGGCCTAAACATCCCAATCTGACCAAGTGTCCACGATCACCTTTGGATCCGGCCAGCTCCGAAACAGGCGATTTCCCCATAGAATCCAAATTGACGGAAACTTGTATTGATACGGTTCTGATATCTTCTGTATCCGCTCCCAATCGATGCGATCGAAGTCGAACAGCGTCAAGTTCACCAGCACGACCAGTTCTCTGCGCGGACGGTAATTCTTCGCCGCTTTCTTTTTAATTTGTTCTGCTATGGGCCCATAGCCGGCTTCAACCTCCGCCCCTGGGTCAAAGTATTCGAGCTCTATCGGGCGTTCTGCACTCTCCAACTCAGGTTGCAATCGATACTCATCTCCGTGTCTTCGGCCCAATCTGTCCGCTTCCGTGAGTTCGTACTGAACGATCTCATCTGTATGTTTGATTTCGAAGTCGGGATAATCGTCCGCGACCAGGCGAACGAAGCATTCGCGCCCTGGGAACAAAGACCGAGCGAACCGTCCCGCGCCGAAGGCATCAAACGCAAATTGAAACTTCGGATCTCTGAAAATGTCGCCGGTTGGCGCACTGGTTGTGATCCTTGAAGCTTCAACGAAAAATTCTTCGGGATTCCGCCAGGCATGAAACCAGGCCGGGTCTTTAAAAATGGCAGTCGTCCATTACGCCAAGGAGTTTATCACGAGAGGGGCTTTTGACACGCCCGCAAGCCAACCACTCCATCCCTTCGCGCGGGCCTTCGTTGCAACCAGTTTTACGGCCAGCTCACATCCGGCGGCAGGGACATGAGGATCGCTTCCACGTTGCCGCCGGTCTGCAGGCCGAAGATGGTGCCCCGGTCGTATAAGAGATTGAACTCCACGTAGCGCCCGCGCTTGACCCGCTGGGCCTGGCGTTCGTCGTCGGTCCAGGTGTCGTTCATGTGCCGGCGCACCAGTTCCGGATAAACCCCGACGAAGGCCCGGCCCACGTCCTGGGTGAAGGCGAAGTCCGCCTCCCAATCGCCGGTGTCCAGATTGTCGTAGAAGATGCCGCCCACGCCGCGCGGCTCGTCCCGGTGCTTGAGATGGAAATATTCGTCGCACCATTTCTTGAACTTGGGGTAATAGGCCGGATCGTGGGCGTCGCAGGCGTCCTCGAAAGCTTCATGGAAGCGGGCGGTTTCCTCGTCGCGGGCGAACACCGGCGTCAGGTCGCCGCCGCCGCCGAACCAGCCCTGGGTGGTGACGATCATCCGGGTGTTCATATGAGCCGCCGGGACGAACGGCGATTGCGGATGGATCACGGTGGAGATGCCGGACGCCCAGAACCGCGGATCCTCCGCCGCGCCGGGAATGCGCTGGCGAAACTCTTCCGAGAATGCGCCCATCACGGTTGAGACGTTGACGCCGGCCTTTTCGAACACGCGGCCGCCGCGCAGCACCGACATCACGCCGCCGCCGCCCATGGCGCCGTCCTCTCCCGGCCGCTCCCAGGCCTTGCGTTCGAACCGGCCGGGCGCCTTGGCGCTGGTGTCGTTCGGGCCGGTGACCGCGTCCTCGACGTCTTCCAAAGCCTGGCAAAAGGCATCGCGCAGTTCCTCGAACCAGGCCTTGGCTCGGGATTTATGGGTGTCGGAAAAGGGGCTGTCGGTCATGCGCTGTGATCTTCCGTTTGCGGGGGGACCGGGTCGGCGGGCCAGACGTCCAACTGGCCGAGCGCCTGAGCCAGCACCATGGCGGCGCTGGCCGCCAGGTTCAAGGATCGCGTGCCCGGAACCAGCGGAATACGCACCCGCCGGTCCGCCGCGGCATGGACCTCGTCTGGCACGCCGGCGCTTTCCCGGCCGAACAACAACATATCGTCTGCCCGAAAACGAAAGTCCGGCAGTCGGGTATCGCCCCGTGTCGTCCACAGGATCAGGCGGCCCGGGGCGCCGGCGCGGGCGGCCTGAAACCTGGCCCAGGAATCATGTCTTGTCAGGCTGAGCCGGTCCAAATAATCCATCCCGGCGCGCCGAAACCGGGCATCGCCGAAGACGAATCCGCAGGGCTCGATGACATGCGCGGCCACGCCCAGACAGGCGGCGGTGCGCAATACCGCAGCCGTGTTCTGCGGGATATCGGGTTCGAACAAGGCGATTTCGACGGCGGCGGTCATACCGTATTGAAGGCCGCAAAGGCTTGAATATCAAGCCAAAGGCGGGATTTAGCCTTGCCAGGCGCCAGGTCGCGCCATATGGTCCGGCCATGATTTGCGCCCCCAACCGGGGCCGCAGGGCATGGTGTCGGCAAAAAACAAACCCGCCGTTGCCTCTTTTCCGCCGGTCTTCTAGATTTGGCGCTAGCAATGAGAAGCGGTGCAGTCCCGTTGGGCCCGATATCGCCGAATAATGGCAATCAAGTTTCAAAACGTTCTTCAAGGGGATGTATTGATGAGCGATACGGCGAACACCCCGCCTTCGAGTAAAATTGACGAGCAATCGCGCCGCGATTTTCTTTTGGTCACGACCGCCACCGTCGGTACGGTCGGCACCGCCTTGGCGGTCTGGCCGTTGATCGACAGCCTGAACCCGGCCGCGGACACCCTGGCGCTGGCGACGACCGAGGTCGACCTGACGCCGATTGAAGAAGGTCAGAGCATCACCGTCGTTTGGCAGGGCAAGCCCGTGTTCGTCCGCCATCGGACGGGGGCGGAAATCGATCAGGCCAAGAAGGACGACGCCGAAGTTCTGCCCGATCCGGAAAAAGACGCCGATCGCACGGTCCGGCCCAAGTGGCTGGTCATGGTCGGCGTCTGCACCCATTTGGGCTGCATTCCGCTGGGGCAGAAGGAAGGCGAACCGAAGGGTGAATACGGTGGCTGGTTCTGCCCCTGCCACGGATCGCACTACGACACCTCCGGACGGATCCGCAAGGGTCCGGCGCCGACGAACCTACCCGTGCCGAAGCACGAGTTTCTCACCGACACCACGATCAAAATCGGCTAACGGGGGACGTCATGAGCGAACAAGAAAACCAAAGCAAATTCATGCAGAACGGTGTCGTGAAGTGGATCGAGCATCGCATGCCGATCTTCAGCTTCATCGACCATTCGGTGGGCTCCGGCTATCCGACGCCGCGCAATCTCAGTTATTGGTGGAACTTCGGCTCTCTGGCCGGCTTCGCCCTGGTGATTCTGATCGCCACCGGCGTCGTGCTGGCGATGCATTACACGCCGCACACGGACCACGCCTTCAATTCCATCGAGCGCATCATGCGCGACGTAAATGGCGGATGGCTGATCCGCTACATCCACATGAACATGGCGAGCTTCTTCTTCATGGTTGTGTTCATCCATATCTTCCGGGGCATGTATTACGGATCGTACAAGTATCCCCGCGAACTGTTATGGATCATCGGCGTGCTTATCCTCCTCGCCATGATGGCGACGGCCTTCATGGGCTACGTCCTGCCCTGGGGTCAGATGAGCTATTGGGGCGCCACGGTGATCACCAATCTGTTCTCCGCCGTGCCGGTGTTCGGCGAAGAGGTCGTCCAACTGTTGTGGGGCGGCTTCATCGTCGATAACGCGACGCTCAACCGCTTCTTCTCGTTGCACTACCTGATGCCCTTCGTCATCCTGGGCTTGGTCGTCGTGCATATTTGGGCGCTCCATACCTTCGGGTCCAACAACCCGACGGGGATCGACGTCAAAGGCCCGCAGGACACCATCCCGTTCCATCCCTACTTCACCATCAAGGATCTATACGGGATGGGCGTGTTCCTGCTGATCTTCTGCTTCTTCGTTTTCTTCGCGCCCAACTACTTCGGCCATCCCGACAACTACATCATGGCGGACCCGCTGACGACACCGCCGCATATCGTGCCGGAATGGTACTTCCTGCCGTTCTACGCAATCCTCCGGGCCTTCACGCCGGAATTCATCCTGTATTTGCCGATCTCCTGGCTGATGTCGGCGAAGCTCGCCGGCGTGATCGCCATGTTCGCGGCCGTCATCCTGCTGGCGCTGTTGCCCTGGCTGGACACCTCCCGGGTGCGCAGCGCCAAGTACCGGCCGCTCTACAGGTGGTTCTTCTGGATTTTCGTACTCGACTGGTTGATCCTGGGCCTCTGCGGTGCGAAACCGGCGGAAGGGTATTGGATTCTGATCGGTCAGGCCGCGACCGCCTACTACTTCATCCACCTGCTGTTGATCCTACCTCTGCTCGGCCTCATCGAACGGCCCAGCAAGACGCCGGACAGCATCACCGCGTCGGTCACCGGCGAACAGGCCGGCAGTGCGCAACCCCAGGCCGCGGAGTAAAGACAATGAAGAACAAGACCGTCAAATCCGCCCTCCTCGGGCTGGCCGGCGTGGCCCTGGTTTCCGCCTGGGCACTGACCCCCACCACGGCCGAGGCGGCCGGTGCCGGCGTCAAGCCACCATCCCAGAACTGGTCTTTCAACGGCATCTTCGGGACCTTCGACCGGGCTTCGGCGCAACGCGGTTTCCAAGTCTATAAGGAAGTCTGCGCCAGCTGCCACGGCATGAACCTGATCGCCTACCGCCACCTTCAGCAAATCGGTTTTTCCAAGGAACAGGTGAAGGTCCTGGCGGCGGAAGCCACAGTGATCGACGGCCCCAATGACGAGGGCGAAATGTTCGAACGCCCGGGCCGTCCGTCGGATACCCTGCCGGAGCCGTTCGAAAACAAGAAGGCCGCGGCTGCGGCCAACAACGGCAAGGCGCCGCCGGACCTGTCGCTGATCACCAAGGCGCGCAGCGGCGGCGGCGACAGCATCGTCCGCTTTTCCATCGCCCAGCCAGGCGGTTTCGCTCTCGGCGCTGATTACATCTATGCGCTGCTGACCGGCTACGACGATCCGCCGGAAGGCTTCGATGTGCCGGACGGCGTTGCCTACAACACCTACTTCCCGGGCCATATCATCGCCATGGCCAACCCGCTGTCGGAAGACGCCGTGGAATACACGGACGGTACCAAGGCCACCGTCGAACAGATGGCCTGGGACCTGTCGACCTTCTTCGCCTGGGCGGCCGAACCGGAGCTTGAGGAACGCAAGCGCCTGGGCGTCAAGGTGATGCTGTTCTTGCTGGTGCTGACCGGCATGCTGTACGCCCTGAAGCGCCAGGTCTGGAGCGATCAGAAGCATTAACCACCTTGACTGCCGCGGACCACTCGCGGTGGGTGAATGGCGCGGTTGGCAACGCCGCGATCCCAAAGAACCAAACGCATAAGAAAAGCCCCGGAGCGATCCGGGGCTTTTTCGCCGGCACCGCCCTCGAATTCAAGGAAGCCCGTGTTTGTCAGATAAACGCTTGGCAATTGACAAACACACTGCCAATGCGCATTTTACTGATGGAGGTTCGGCCCTTGGGCGGTCCCTGCGGCAATCGTCGCAACGGATGGCAGCATGGTGCATTACCTCCTTTTTTAATACTCGTATCAAATCCTCGACGTATACGGGTCGGGAACAAAGACGACCCCGTAACTTCTAAACGTCCGCCCGTTGTCATAACCGTCACCGGAAAACTGCAACTGACCGAGGCGCCCGCCAAATTCCGTATGAATAAGGTCGCGGGTTTGCCCTTTGAAGTTCCATTCAGGACGCCGAAACCCCCAGTTGATGCAATAGAGGCAAAGGTCCGCAGCCTGAACCCCTGCCGCCATTTCCGAATCGACAAATAACGGCGACGGTACAATCCATTGTGTGCGCTTAGATGTTTGATCCCAGATTTTGATGGTGCATTCTTTTCGCCGGAATGGAAGGAGGCACTATGGGACAGGTACTACACGGCAGCGCCAAAACGACGGAG
>JANQIJ010000013.1 GCA_028282185.1 Rhodospirillales bacterium | reverse complement strand
TCTTCCTGGGCGCCCACTATCACTTCGACCTGGGCCGCCCTGGGGTCGCGCTATACGGCGACAACCCGACCCCTCACCACCCCAACCCGATGGCACAAGTCGCTCGCTTGCAAGCGAAAATCCTGCAGGTGCGTGACGTTGACACCCCCGAGACCGTTGGCTACGGTGCGACCCATCGTGTCACGCGGCCAAGCCGCATCGCCACCCTGCCGGTCGGCTACGCCGACGGTTACCTGCGCAGCTTATCCAGCCGGGGCACGGCCCATGTGGGAGATGTCGAGGTGCCGATTGTCGGGCGGGTTTCCATGGACTTGATCACCTTGGACGTGACGCAAGCGCCGGCTGACCGGACACGCCCAGGCGACTGGATCGACCTGATCGGTCCGCGCCATACGGCCGACGAACTGGCGTCGCAGGCCGGGACCATCGGCTATGAAATCCTCACCGCTCTGGGCCGGCGCTACCACCGGGTCTATACCGGCGGCGGGAACTAGGCCCTTCCATGAAACCGCTGCGCGCCATCGGCCGGGTGTTCCTGGCGTTCCTTGGCACCGCCGGCCGGTTGACGATGTTCGCCGGAACCTCGGTCACGCATTGCTTCCTGCCGCCCTATTATCCGCGGATCATGCTCCGCCAGATGATCGAAATCGGCTATTTCTCGCTTCCGGTCGTCGGCCTGACCGCGGTTTTCGCCGGCATGGTCCTGGCCCTGCAGAGTTATACGGGCTTCGCCCGGTTTTCCGCCGAGGGGGCGATCGCCAACGTCGTCGTCTTGTCCGTCACCCGGGAATTGGCGCCGGTGCTGGGCGGTCTGATGATCGCCGGGCGGGTCGGTGCCTCGATGGCGGCGGAGATCGGCACCATGCGGGTGACCGAACAGATCGACGCGCTGACGACCCTGTCGACCAACCCGATCAAATATCTGGTCGTGCCGCGGATCATCGCCGGCGTGGTCATGCTGCCGTTCCTGATCCTCATTGCCGATATCATCGGCGTGTTCGGCGGCTTTCTCGTTTCGGTCTACAAGCTGGGCTTCAACCCGGCGATTTACCTGCAGAACACCTGGGACTTCCTGGAGCCGCTGGACGTCATTTCCGGCTTGGTCAAGGCCTCGGTCTTCGGCTTCCTGGTCGCCTTGATGGGCTGCTACCACGGCTATTATTCCAAGGGCGGCGCTCAGGGCGTCGGCACGGCAACGACCAACGCCGTGGTTTCCGCCTCGATCCTGATCCTCTGCTTCAACTACATCCTGACCGAAGCCTTCTTCGGCCTTTGAGGCGCTTAACGCCATGGACCAGCCGAAAATCGAGCTCTCTGGCGTAACCAAGGCCTTCGGTGCGAAGCAGGTCCTGACCGGCGTCGATCTGACGGTCGCCGAGGGTGAAAGCGTGGTCATCATCGGCGGGTCGGGGACGGGCAAGTCGGTCACCGTGAAATGCATTCTCGGCCTGCTCAAACCGGACGCCGGGTCGATCAAGATCGACGGCCGGGAAGTCACCGGCCTGTCCGTCGGCGAACGCGACAAGGTCAACCGCCAGGTCGGCATGCTGTTCCAGGGGGGGGCGTTGTTCGATTCCCTGCCGGTCTGGGAGAACGTCGCCTTCGGCCTGCTGTCGCGCAAGCAATGCGGGCGTGAGGAAGCGCGCGAGATTGCCGCCCGCAAGCTCGCCATGGTCGGTCTCAAGCGGGAAATCGGCGAGGCCCAGCCGGCGGATCTGTCGATCGGCATGCAGAAACGGGTCGGCCTGGCCCGGGCCATCGCCACGGACCCGGAGATCATCCTGTTCGACGAGCCGACGACGGGGCTGGATCCAATCATGGCCGACATGATCAACGAGTTGATCGTCCATGTGAACCAAGAGGTCGGCGCCACCGCCTTGTCGATTTCCCACGATATGGAAAGCGCCCGCAAGATCGGCGACCGCATCGCCATGCTGTATCAGGGGAAGATCGTTTGGGCCGGCGATCCGGCGGACATCGACGGCGAAACCGATCCCGTCGTCGATCAGTTCGTTCACGGCCGGGTCGATGGCCCGATCAAGATGGCAATCCGGGCCTAGACCGGTTTTCTTGGGGATAAGTCCGCCGCCGGAGACCCAACCCTAGACCTATGCCCTATTGAAAACACCTGGGATTTTGCGACCCTTATGGTTAAGCCGCCGACATAGGACCGTGAGCCGAGGGTGCCATGAAAAAGCCAGCCTTCCCGAAGACCCCCGAAGGGGTCACGGACTGGGACAAGGTCTTTGAAGACCCGGACCAGGGCTTGATCCCGGCAATCCGCAAGACCAATTCCAATCAGCAGCTGCGCAGTTGCCTGACGGTTATCGTCCGCCAATTGTTCACCCGAAAGGGGGATGAACTGCGGGTCGCCCAGTTGACCCGGCAGATCGACGACCTTTTCCAGCAATCGCCCGGCCAGATGCCGACGGACGCGGCGATCGGCATCCTGCGCCTGATCAAGATCGAGCGCCAGGAGAAGGCGCGGGCCTATCTGGCGAAGAAAAAGAACAACAAGCAAAAAGGACGGACCGATCGACGCGGCAAGACTGCGGCAGGCGGTTCGGCGAATGTCGTCTACCTGTTCTTCAAAAACCCGCGCTATCTGGTCGGCCTTTGCCTTGTCTTGTTGGTCTTGTTGGGCGGCGTCATCACGGGTCTGGTTCTGGAAACGCTTAGCCCCACGGTCCACATGGCCGGCGAAACAGACGACGCCTCCGCCGCCGCATCGAAGGATGCATTATCCGGGACCGCCGCGACATCAAAACCAGCGCGGGAGAAACGACCGGAAGATTTCGCGCTAGAGGACTTTACGTCCGAACCTGGTGTCGCACAGACGGCCGCCATCCTGCGCCTGGTGCCCCTGCCCCGGGCTTTCGGCGAACGACAGCGGGGTGCAACGCATGTTCTGCCATTCATCGTCATCAAGGACCGGGGTGATTTGAAAAGCGTCTGCCTTCAGTTGCCCTACATCCGCGCCCAGTTGAACGTCGAATTGAGCGCCGCCCTGAAACGATACGGCGGTTTTGATGCGGCCGCCCTGGCCCGCGTCGGCGCGGCGCTCAAGCGCCAGATCAACGATCGGCTGGAAGATGCGCCGGTGCGCCGGGTTCACCTGGCCTTCCCCAAAAGCCATCGCGATTCGTCGACACGGAAATGCACCCTCGCGCCGAGTACCCTGATGCGCTACTTGTCCTGAGCCTCGGCATCTTCACCGAAGCCGACGCCGGCGCTGCGGTAGTCGCCCCGGGGCGGAGCGAAGATATCAATCACCACGGCGCCCTCCGGACCGGCGGTAAAACCGTGCAGGACGCCACCCGGCGTGCACCAGAAATCGCCCGCCGCGACCGCATGTTCGATACCATCCTGGAGGCGCGTCCCGCTGCCTTCGATCAGCACGCCCCATTGCTCCTCCGGGTGGCTATGGATGCTGCCGACGGCGCCCGGCTCGGCCCGGACGACGGACAACATCGCCTGGTCACCGGCGAAGATGCGGGTTTCGATGCCGTCGCAGAGCACCCGGTGAACGCCCTGCGCCAGGTCTTCGAGGTTGAAAAACGGAGCATCGCTCAATGGTCCCTCCCGCAATCGATTGTTGAACGCGGCCGAAACCGGCCGCCGCCGTATGGCCCTCAGTAAACGGCCTGGTGGCGGCCCCGTCCAGGGCAACCCGCGCCTATTGGCCGGAAATCTCTGACCAGACTTCGTTGATCTGACGGACCACGGCGGCGTCCTCCGGCACGGTGCGTCGCCGGGTATCTTCCAACTGGCCATCGACGAACGGCCGTCCCTCATCGGCGAACAGGCGTTGCAGGACCGGCCGCGCCTCCGCCAGGCGGCCGAGAAGCGCCAGCGCATAGGCTTTGTTGCCAAGCGGATAGATGCGATAGGCCGGATCACCCTGGATCGCCAAGGCCTGCTCGAAGTGGGCGAGGGCCCGGTGCAAGTCGCGATGAAAGGCCGCCTGCGCCGCCGCGTCCAACACCGGTTCGGCCGGTCGCTCCTGTTTGGCGTCCATTAACTCGATAAAGCCCAGGCCGTTCAGGCAGCGCGCCCATTGCACGCGCAGCGCTGTGTCCTTTGAGAAACGTAGCGCCGGTTCCAGCTCGCTCAACTCGCCCAACGCCAGGTCCAGGGCCATGTCCCGGATCAGGCCCATCACGCGATCGACCTCGGCGCCGACCTCCGCCGCGTCCAAGTCGCGCATCGGCCCGTCCCCATTGACGGCTGCTGACGGCCCCTCGGCCCGATCATCCGGATAATCGGCGGTCATCTGCTGCTCCTTCCCGCTATTCTTGTGCCCGAAACCGGCACCTGCCCGCAACCGCCCGGTTTGCCTTGCCCTCGTCGGATGCACGGGATAAGAGGTTGATACATCCCGCGCCCCGCCCGCCCGGCGGGCTCCCTGACGGCGAGACCCCATGGCCAAGCGACCGGCAACCCAATACGTCTGCCAGGAATGCGGCACCGTCCATGCCAAATGGTCCGGCAAATGCGATGCCTGCGACGCTTGGAACTCGCTGGTCGAGGAGATCACCGCCGAGGCCGCGCCCAAGGGCCTGGGCGGCGGCAAGAAAGGCCGCAAGATCGATTTCGTCGGCCTCAAGGGCGACAATCCGCAACCGCCCCGCTGGCAGGCCGGCCTGCCGGAATTCGACCGGGTCACCGGCGGCGGCTTGGTTCAGGGTTCCGCCGTTCTGGTCGGCGGCGACCCGGGGATCGGCAAATCGACCCTGTTGATGCAGGTCGCGGCCCAATTGGCGCGCAACAATCGGACCGCCTACATTTCCGGCGAGGAAGCGGTCGAGCAACTGCGCCTGCGCGCGGCGCGGCTGGGCCTCAGCGAAGCACCGGTCGCCCTGACCACGGCAACCAATGTGCGCGACATCGTCGCCACCCTGGATGCGCCGGGCGCGCCGGACCTGGTGATCATCGACAGCATCCAGACCATGTTCGTCGACAGCCTGGAATCGGCGCCCGGTACGGTCGCCCAGGTCCGTTCCTCGGCCCAGGAACTGATCCGCCTGGCGAAACGCCGGGGGTTCGCCCTGATCCTCGTCGGTCATGTGACCAAGGAAGGAACCATCGCTGGCCCCCGGGTTTTGGAACACATGGTCGATACGGTGCTGTATTTCGAGGGCGAACGCGGCCACCAATTCCGTATCCTCCGCGCCGTCAAGAACCGGTTCGGCGCGGCCGACGAAATCGGCGTGTTCGAAATGACCGACCGGGGATTGAACGAGGTCACGAATCCATCGGCCCTGTTTTTGTCCGACCGCGACGACCAGGCCGCGGGATCGGCCGTGTTCGCCGGGGTCGAAGGTTCGCGCCCCGTCCTGGTCGAAATTCAGGCCCTGGTCGCCCCGTCCAGCCTGGGCACCCCACGGCGCGCCGTGGTCGGCTGGGATTCCGGGCGCTTGGCGATGATCCTGGCGGTTCTGGAAGCCCGCTGCGGCCTTGCGTTGGGCGCATGCGACGTGTACCTAAACGTCGCCGGCGGATTGCGGATCGGCGAACCCGCGGCCGATTTGGCGGTGGCCTCGGCCTTGGTGTCGTCGCAAACCGGCGTGCCCCTGCCGCCCGGAACCGTCGTGTTCGGCGAGATCGGCCTGTCCGGGGAAATCCGCCCGGTCAGCCGGTCGGACATCAGGCT
>JANQIJ010000012.1 GCA_028282185.1 Rhodospirillales bacterium | reverse complement strand
CAAGCTGTTCGCGGCGATCCGGCTTTGCCGCCTGGCCTTTCCCGGGATGACGGAACGGCGCTGGGGCCGGATCATCAACGTTTTGAATTCCGGGGCCAAGGCGCCGCCGCCCGCGGGCGCGCCGACGGCGGTCAGCCGGGCCGCCGGCATGGCCCTGACCAAGGTGCTGGCCGGTGAGGGCGCGCCGCACAACGTGCTGGTCAACTCGCTGCACGTCGGCAAGATCGAAAGCGACCAATGGGTCCGCCGGGCCGAGGCCCAGGGCCAGGATTTGGAGGCCTATTACGCGGAACAGGGCAAGGTCCTGCCCATGGGCCGGCTCGGCCGGGCCGAGGAATTCGCCAACGCGGCCTGCTTCCTGGCGTCCGACGCCGGGTCCTACATCAACGGTGCGGCGATCAACGTCGACGGCGGGTTGAGCCCCGTGGTATAGGCGGGATGCCCGTCGCTGGCGATCGGTGCATCGCTCGGCGGTGATGTTTTATCGTTGCCTGAACTTGCGAAAATGCGGTTTTCTGGGTGACGAAACCTTGGTGCGCCCCGGTGGTGCGCCGTTACCCCTGCCGCGGACGACTGCGCATCGCGCGCCAGGCTTGGAAGGATGGCCCGGAATGGCCGGTGACAGCGACCGCATGGTGGTCAGATATACCATCGAAGGGGAAGGCGCCGAACCCATCGCCTTCGTCATCGACATCGACCTGCCGGCGGTTGAACAGGCCCGGCCGGATCCCGCAAGCCTGCCCGATTGGACGCGCCTGGAATATCACAAGTGCGGCCATTGCCCCTTGTCGGAAAAATCCCACCGGCATTGCCCCGTCGCCGCCCATTTGGTCGACTACGGCCACCGGGCCGGTCGCATGGTGTCCTTTGAGCAGGTCATGGTGACGATCGAGATCGACGACCAGGTGCTGGCCGCGCAAACCACGTCGCAGGCGGCGTTGCGCTCGATCCTGGGCCTCGTCATGGCGACCAGCGGCTGTCCGCATATGGCCTTTTTCAAACCGTTGGCCCGCTATCACATGCCGCTGGCGGACATGGAACTGACGATCCTGCGGTCCATGGGATTCTACCTGCTGGGCCAGTATTTTCGGGGGACCCAGAAACCGGACTGGGACACCAGTTTCGAGGGCCTGATCGAGATCTACGGCAAGGCCCAGGAGGTCAACAAGGGCATCGCCGAACGCCTGCGCAACGCCCAGGTTTTCAAGGAATTGAACTGGCTGGCCGAACTGGATACCTTCGCTGGGATGATGCCGCTGACCGTGGAACGGTCGTTGTTGAAGGCCAAGGCCTACTTCCAGGAATGATCCCAGCGTTTCCCGGCGGCATCGGGATTTTGCCGGCCGCGCCTGGCGCGTCGCCAATACCGGAGACCATCGCCCATGAGCCCCGACAGCAGTTCGCCCACTCGGGCCAACGAATCCGACGCCGCCGACGGTCGTGTCGCCGCCGACGACCTGCCGCCGCCCTATGACGGCCCGGCGCCCCGGGACGCGTTGCCCGAACTGTTCATTCAGGACGCCTGGGCCAATGACGATCCCCGGCTTTGGGTGCCCTTGGCGCCCGGCCGCTGGTCGCGGCCTTTGTGCCTGAACGTATCCAACGGATATTGGGTGCATCTGACCCGGGTGGTCGGCGGTGGCCTGCTATCCCGCCACCGCCATCCCGCGCCGGTCCACGGCTTTGTCCTGAAGGGCCGCTGGCGGTATTTGGAGCGGGACTGGATCGCCGAGCCCGGTTCGTACCTGTATGAGCCGCCGGGCGACATTCACACCCTGGTGGTCGAACCCGATTGCGATGAAATGGTCACCCTCTTTCATAACTCCGGCGCGTTGCTGTATTGCGACGAAGAAGGGAACACCACGGGCACGACCGATGTGTTCGATCGGGTCGAGGCCTGCCGCCGGCATTTCGAGGCCGCGGGCCTGGGCGCGGACCATGTGACGCGGTTTATTCGCTAGGCGCTTTGCGCCAGTCCTGCCGACCGGTCACGCGGATGACCGGGATCCGATTGGCATTGCATCCGATTTCTGCATTTTTATCAGCTTGTGGTCGAACCGCTTGATTTTCTTTCCCATTCTTTCCGCCTTTCTTATACGGCCCGCGCCGTTTCGATGAACTTATCGATGCCCGCCACCCGGCGGGGCATTCAACCGTTCCCGGCGATCTCAAGGAACCGGTCGACGTCCTGGGCCGTGGTGCAGAAGGCTGAGACCAGACGGACGCGGTGGCGGCCGTCGGGTGCTTGGCCCCGGTCATAGAACGCGACCCCGGCATCCGTGAGGCGCGCCACCGTCGCCGCCGGGATCAGCGGGAAGACCTCGTTGCCATCGACGGCTTGCGTGACATCGATCCCGTCGATGACGGCCAGGCCGTCGGCCAGCCGCCGGGCCATGGCGTTGGCCCGGCGGGCGTTTTCCAACCACAGGTCGTCGGCCAGGTAGGCCGCCATCTGAGCCGTCATCAGGCGCATTTTCGATAGCACCATGCCGGCCCGTTTCTGGCGATAATGGAAATCGCGGGCTAGGTCCGCATCGAAGATCACCACGGCTTCCAGGGCCAGGGCGCCGTTCTTGGTGGCGCCGAAACTGACCACGTCGACGCCGGCCTTCCAGGTCATGTCGGCGGCCGAGCAATTTAGGCCGACGAGGGCGTTGGCGAACCGCGCCCCGTCCATATGCAGGCGCACGCCGTCTTCGCGGCAGGCTTCGGCGATGGCGGCGATATGGTCGGGGCGATAGGCGGTGCCGCGTTCCGTCAACTGGGTGATGCTGGCGGCGAACACGGGGGCGTAGTGGGGGTCTCCGCGCCCGTGGGCGATGGTCCGGGCGACGTCGGTCGGATCGATCTTGCCGTCGTCGCCGGGCAGGCCCAACAGTTTTGCCCCCCCGGTGAACAGCGCCGGGCCCGAGCCTTCGTGTTCGTTGATATGCGCGGTTTCGTGACAGACCACCGCGCCATAGCCCGGGACCAGGGCCGAAAGGGCCAAGCCATTGGCCGCCGTCCCGGTCGGTACGAAAAAGACATGGGCTTCTTTTTCAAAGACATGGCTGAGCAAATCCTTGGCGTGGCCGGTCCCCTCGTCGTTGCCGTAGGGCATGACCCGGCCGTCGTTGGCCTTTGCGATGGCGGCCATGATTGCCGGATGGGCGCCGGCCGTATTGTCCGATGCGAAATTCATGGCGCGGTTTCTTCCGTGTCGTGGGTCCCGGATGCGAGCCGGTCCGCCGCGACCCCGTCCGTCGTCGACAGGCCGAATTCGTCAAAGCGCCCGCCGTCGGCCGCCAGGCGATGGGCGCGGACGTCGGCGACCCTGCCGTTTTCCATGCCGAGGATCACCCAGATCAGATCCGGTTCATAGGCCTTGGCAAGGTCCGTTGCCGACGGCCGGGCGGGGCCGGCGGGATGGGAATGATAATGGCCGATGATCCGCTTGTCGCTGCCGTCCAGGGCGCGCATCAGGTCGAAACGGACCTGGGGGTCGACCTCGAAGCTGTCTTCCGCCCGGCCGCCTGTCAGGTTGGCCGAGGGCGCCATCCGGGTGACGACGATATCCCCCGGCCCGGCGTCCCGACCGGCCAGCAGGCCGCAGCATTCCCTGGGGTGGGCGGCCTCGGCCTCGGCCGCGATCAGGTCAAGGAAGGTTCTCGGGATCAGCAGCATGACGATGCAACCAGCCTTAGGGTAACAGCCGGCCGGTCACCCGGCCCGCCGCCGGGTCGATCACCAGAACCTGACCGCAGGCCGTTTCCTGGGCCGCCGGCGCCGAATCCCGGCGCGGCCCGGTCAGGACGTAGATCAGGCCGCCGGCGAGGCGCAGGTCGGTGACGGCGCAGCCGGGCGGCAGGCCGAGGGCGACGTCGCCGGCCAGGATCGGCGCCTCGGTCTGTTGCCGCGATGCGCCGCCCGCGGCCGGCGGCGTTTCGCGCGGGCCGAACAGGCGCCAGCCCGGATCATGGCTGGTCTTGTAGAACCCATAGACCAACAGGCCCAGGCCGAGAACGATCAGCACGCCCATGCCGATCACCAGCGTCTTGAGAATGGCTTGCATGGCGGTGTTGTCCTTCGCCCGCCGGTTCCTGTCAAGCGGCCCCTGTCCCGGGCCTGGCCACGAGACCATGGGGCGGGCGGCCTTGACAGTGGGCGGACCAGTCCGTCATCTGGCGGGATGACGAGACACCGGCGGGGGCCCGGAAAGGCAAACGAGGGATGACGGCGGAACACCGCGTAAGGGTCGCCGCGAACCAGGCAGGCGATCGGTTGGACAAGGTCTTGGCGCGCCACTTGCCCCAGTTGTCGCGCGCGCGGCTGCAGGCATTGCTGGCCGAGGGACGGGTCTCGGATGGGTCTGGCGCGACCCTGCGCGAAGCCAAGCGCAAGGTTCGGGCCGGCGAGGAATTCATCGTTCGCGTGCCGCCGCCGGCGCCGGCGCGGCCCCGGCCGCAGGCCATGGATCTGGATGTGGTCTACGAAGACGCGGACCTGATCGTCATCGACAAGCCCCAGGGACTGGTCGTTCACCCGGCGGCGGGACACGCCGAGGGCACTCTGGTCAACGGCCTGATTGCCCATTGCGGCGACAGCTTGTCCGGGATCGGCGGCGAAACGCGGCCGGGGATCGTCCATCGTTTGGACAAGGACACTTCTGGCTTGCTGGTCGCCGCCAAGAACGATACCGCCCATCGGTCGCTGAGCCGGCAATTCCATGACCATACCGTCGATCGCGCTTACCGGGCCCTGGTATGGGGCGTGCCGCGCCCTGCGGCGGGTGAAATCGTCGGCAATATCGGCCGCGATCCGAAAAACCGCAAGAAAATGGCGGTCGTGGCCCGTGGCGGCAAGCCGGCGCGAACGGCTTATCGGGTGATCGGTGCGGCCGGCGACCAAGCCGCCTTGGTCGAATGCCGCCTGGCGACCGGGCGGACGCATCAGATCAGGGTCCACATGGCTTCGCTGGGCCATCCGGTGATGGGCGATCCGCTTTATGCCGGGCGGCGCGGACGGCTGGCCCGCGCCATGGCTCGACTGGGTCAGGAAATCGATTTGCCTAAAACCCAACTATTGCACGCATATATCCTGGGTTTTGATCATCCTTCGACGGGTGAGAGGTGCAGTTTCGAGTCTAAAAAACTTAATAAAATTAATAATTTATATGAAAGTTTACGAAGCCTATATGATTTTTCTATACTTGACTAAATTCCTTATGTATTATGCCGGCGTGCTCTAGGAAACGCTTTGGCGACGGTTGTGCCGGCCGGGATCGGTTGTCCTTCGTCGCCTGATAATCAGGGAAGCCGCCTCGGCTAAAGTCATCACCATGGGTTCCTTCGCTCACCCCTCGACCTTCACTGCCTCCAATTCCTCCACGTCGACCTCGGCGCCGATTTCCTTTTCGCCGGAAGACAATCTGTCGCGTTATCTTTACCGTATTCGGGCCTATCCGATGCTGGAGCCGGGCGAAGAGTTCGATCTCGCCCGCCGCTGGCACGCGAACGGCGACCAGGCGGCGGCCAATCGCCTGGTCAACAGCCATCTGCGCCTGGTTGCCAAGATCGCCATGGGTTATCGCGGCTATGGCCTGCCCGTGGGCGAGCTGATTTCCGAGGGCAATGTCGGCATGATGCAGGCAGTGCAGCGGTTCGATCCCGAACGCGGCTTTCGCCTTGCGACCTATGCCATGTGGTGGATTAGGGCGGCGATCCAGGAATACATCCTGCGCTCCTGGTCGCTGGTCAAAATGGGCACCACGGCGGCGCAGAAGAAGCTGTTCTTCAACCTGCGCAAGATCAAGGCCCAGATGCAGGCCATCGACGAGGGCGACCTGCATCCCGAACAGGTGCGCGAAATCGCCCGTCGCCTGGATGTTGCCGAGGCCGAGGTGATCAGCATGAACCGCCGGCTTTCCGGGGTGGATCAGTCGCTCAACGCGCCGCTTCGTGAAGACGCCGACGGTGAATGGCAGGATTGGTTGGTCGAGGAATCGGACGACCAGGAAGACATGCTGGCCGATCATCAGGAACTCAACGAACGCCGCGGCATGCTGAGCGACGCCCTGGAAACGCTGTCCGAACGGGAACGGCACATTATTTCCGAGCGCCGCCTGAAAGACAGCCCGGCGACGCTGCAGGATCTCAGCCGGATCTACGGGATTTCCCGCGAGCGTGTGCGCCAGATTGAGGTTCGCGCCTTCCAGAAGCTGCAAAAGTCGGTCAAGAACGCGGTCATCGAACGCCATCTGGCCCATTGACCTCCGCCTTTGACCCTGATCCGGGCGCGCGGTCTTCCAGGACTGCGGCCCGTGGCCGCCGCTACGTCGGTGGCAACTTTTTCTCTCTGCGAAGGCCCGTGGGCCGGGCATCCCGTCCCTATCGATCCACCGGACCGTGACCTGTCTTCGCCGAAGGCAGACCCCTGCGGCGTTGGGTTGGGCAAGGCAAACCAGCGCCGTCCCGCCCTCCCCCCGTTAGGTTTGTTCAGGCTGTTTCGGCGAGGCGGGCCGGTCGACGACCGGGGCCGCTTCGAGGGGGGGTGCCTCCGCCGCCGCGGGCGGGGTTTCCGCGGCGCCGTCCTCAAGTATCGATGGCTCGCCTTCACCGCCGTTGGTGGGTGGCATCGGCTGCCCCGGTTGTCCCGGAAGCGGCCCGCCGCCGGCGTCCGCTGGCGCGCCGATCCCCATGCGCACCTCTTCGCCCCACTCTTCGATGATTTTGCGCTGGTTCGAGCGCAGTGCCGACAACCGGCGCTCGGTCAAAACCGTCATGAACGAGGTAATCACCGGCGGGATCACGGTGTAGATCAGCCACCCCCCGGCGGCGGCGCCGTACATGGTCGCCAGGGCGAAGACGTCGGTGATGATGGCCATCGCGCCGGTCAGGTTGTGGTTGCCGGACCAAAGATCCATCAGATACGGGAACCAGCCGGCGAAGTTGAATCCGCCGACGCAGAAGAACTGGTACTTCTGATCGGTGCGATCGGTGAACCATGTGACCAGGCCCGGCAGCATGCCGACGAAAAAGACGATCAGCGTCGGAAAGGCGACGGCGATCAGCATCACCATGATCAAGAAGAAGTACAGCAACCCCTTGCCGCCAATGCGCTTGGGCGGGGGGGCTGCTTGCCGGCGTGCCATCCTTGCCATGATCTAGAACACCTTGATCATGAACAGGACCAGGACGATGACCATGGTAATCAGCAGCGAGCCCATGGCGGCGGCCTGCTGGCCCGTGCGCTCGGCCTTGGTCAATTGTTCTTCGCCGCGGCCTTCGATGTCCTGGATCTCCAGTTCGGCGGCGGTGAATTCCGCGACCGCGTCCTCGAACCCTTCGATGTCTTCGCGCCGCCGGTCCGCGTTGTCCATCAGGTCGAACAGTTCCGGCAGCGAGCCGCGACGGACATGGCGCGGGATTTCCTGTTCGATCTCGCGCCGGGTCGAGCGCGAATGGTAGGCATTGATCGCCGGGCTCAAGTGTCCGCCGACCCAGCTCGACAATCCGTAAAGCGGCTCAACCCGCAGCTTCCATTGGATGAAGGCCAGCAGGCTCAGCATGCCAATCGTCTGCGTGTCCGGGCTTTCCGCCGCCAGTGCTTTCATATGCGGGTTGATGTCTTCCTTGAAGCGGGCAGTGATGAAGGCCGTGATATGGGCGTCAAGCGGCCGGCTTTTCAGATCCTGCAGGTTGGCTTCCCGGTCCAGCGCCGGTAAAAGGTGTTCGACTTCAAGTACATATTGCTGCAACAGCAACGGGCTTTGGCAGGGCAGCGACGGGTTTGATTCGTATAGGCAGCGTTCGACGCCGAACCCCGGGTCCTTGTTGTTGAGGACGATCTTCAACTGCGAAAAGTTCTTTTGATGGATCGATGCTTCCGGGGCATAGGATTCCTGGGCCTGGAACCAGATGTCCGGAATGTCCTTGGCGATGACCTCGGCCGGTACGTCGCTGCGTCCCGTGCGCAGCAAGTCCATGGCGAAGGCCGGGCCAAATCCGTCGACCATGAAGGCGAAGTTCTTGTAGCGGATCGGCCCCAGCGGGTCCATCAGGATGACCACGCGGGTGACGATCATTTCGTCCGAACCGGCAAAGGTGCCGGCCTGTGCCGCGGCCACGTCCAGCACGTTCTTGATCGCATTGGCGAGGTTTTTGTCCTCGACCGAGCGGCGCAGCCAGGCATCGAACTGGTCGTCCTTCATCACTCGGGCCGCTTCGGAGATATGCTGTGTGAAAGTGTGGGCCAGTTGGCGAACGCTTTGGTATTCCCGGCCCAGGAACTTGAATGGTGTCTGGCCCCGTTTGCCGGCGCGTTTCTGCTGCGGTGACATCTTTCGGCCCGACAACCACAGGTCGATTTCTTCCGGCCCCCAACGTTGCGCCGGGTCGTCGCCCAGCATGCCGCGCAGCGGTTCGAGCAACGACAGGGGCAGGTTTTCGTTGCCGGTGATCGCCGCGTAGGAGCCAAGGTCGAGTTTTTGCGCCAACAGTTGCTCGTCGCCGAGGTGGGCGCCGGGATCCTTTTCCAAAATCAATGCGACGATCGTCACCGCGAAGGCATAGGCGTCATCGCGGGAATTGCCGACGCCGCGCCCCGCCAGTTGCGCCATGCCGCGCTCGGCCGGTTCGTAGATCAAGGGCTGATCGTAGCCGGGCGGCGAGGTATAGCATTCGCCGAAAGCGATCAGTTGTCGGTCAGTGTCCATGAAGAACAGGTTGTCGCGGCGGATCGCGCGATGGGCGACGCCGATCGATGCCATTTCCTGCAGGGCACCGGCCAGCGGTTCAATAACCTTGCGCGGCAGGTCGTATTCGCTGATCCGGAACTTGCCTTGTTCCAGGATGCGCCCGCCCAAGGGCCGCTCGAGGATCAGGATCATCGTCCGCTGACGGATATGCGGCCAGTAGTCGACGTCCCAGTCGAGAATGCCGACCAGGGCCTTGATGCCCGATCCGCGCAGCGACATCATCGCGCCCAGGCGGGTGGGTAGGCCGGGATTGCAAATCAGGGCGAAGACCGGTCGGTCGATGTCACGCCGGTCTTCCGCCATGAACGCCTTGGCCGAAGGTGAGTCAAGGTCCGGCAGAGGCGTGCGCGGATCGACGGCAAAGCGCTCCTTGATCAAGATCGGGCGCAGGTCGGTCAGGTCGCCTTGCTCGTCGGTCGGCGGCGCCGCGCCGGTCGGCGGTGCCTGTGTATCGACTTCGGCCATGATCCTCGGTTCCCGCCCGCATACGGGCCAATCCTGCCCCGCGCAACACTGCCATCGGCGCCGCGCGCGGGCCGCAATATCCCATTTCTACGCCTTGATCGTACCCGCCAAACCGTTGCGAGACAATTAACGGCAGAGCCTTCTTAACGCCCAAAAACTTCATTGATTGTCAGTATATTGGCTGCCTGCACGGGGGCATGAAGGGGGCCGAACGGCGATCTCCCGGGAGTTATCCACCCGCCATCCCGGCGCCCGCGCTGGGCCGCGTCAACGCCGCGTCCAAGAAGGCCGGAACAGATTACGACATGGCGTTCGCGTTTTCTCTAGGCAATGGCGCCCACTGGAAGCCGGCCCGCTCTAATCGGCGAAGGGGTCGTGGACCAGAATCGTGTCGTCCCGTTCCGGGCTGGTCGACAACAGGGCAACGGGGGCTTCGATCAATTCCTCGATGCGCCGCACATATTTGACACAGGTCGCCGGCAGTTCGGCCCAAGAACGGCAGCCCTGGGTGCTCTCGTGCCAGCCTTCCAGTTCCTCGTAGATCGGTTCGACCCGGGCTTGATCGACCTGCGACGCGGGCAGGTGGTCGAGGATCTCGCCATCAAGCCGGTAGCCGGTGCAGACTTTCAACGTATCTTGACCGTCGAGCACGTCCAGTTTGGTCAACGCGATGCCGTGGATGCCGTTGACCTTGATCGCCTGTCGGACGAGGACCGCGTCGAACCAGCCGCAGCGCCGCGCCCGGCCGGTCACGGTGCCGACCTCATGCCCGCGCTGGGCCAACTGCTCGCCGGTCTCGTCGGTCAGTTCGGACGGGAAGGGGCCTTCGCCGACCCGCGTCGTATAGGCCTTGGTGATGCCAAGAACGAAACCGACGGCGCTGGGACCTTGGCCCGAGCCGACGGCGGCTTGCCCGGCCACCGTGTTGGACGAGGTCACATAGGGATAGGTCCCGTGGTCGATGTCCAACATGGTGCCTTGCGCGCCTTCGAACAGGATGCGCTTGCCCTGACGCCGGACGCTATCCAGTTCCTGCCACACGGTGGCCGCGAATGGCAGCACTTTCGGCGCAATCTCGATGAGTTCCGCCATCAGGCTTTCGGCCTCGATTTCTTCCATGTTCATGCCGCGCAACAGCGCGTTGTGATGAAACAGCAGCCGGTCGATTTTCTGCGCCAACAGATCCTTGTCGTGCAGATCGCCGACCCGGATCGCCCGGCGCGCGGTCTTGTCCTCGTAGGCCGGGCCGATGCCGCGGCCGGTGGTGCCGATCTTGCCGCGGCCGGCGGCTTTTTCGCGTGCCTGGTCCAAATTGCGATGCAGCGGCAGGATCAGCGTCGCGTTTTCGGAAAGCCGCAGACAGTCGGGCGTCACTTCGACACCTTGGTCGCGAATCGAGTCGATCTCCTTGACCAGGGCCCAGGGGTCGACGACCACGCCATTGCCGATGACCGATACCTTGCCCGGCCGGACGATGCCCGACGGCAGAAGCGACAGCTTGTAGGTGACGCCGTCGATGACCAGCGTGTGCCCCGCGTTGTGCCCGCCCTGAAAGCGAACCACGACGTCGGCCCGTTCCGAAAGCCAGTCGACGATTTTTCCCTTGCCCTCGTCGCCCCATTGCGAGCCGACGACTACGACGTTTGCCATGGCGGTTTTCCCGTTCTCTCCAAGTTTCTGCCGTGCCGGTCAGGGCGCGGTGTTGATCGGCCGCGGGCCATCCGCCGCCAGCCAGTGGGTGCAATTCAAGCGTTCGGCCTCGGCCGCCGGATCGCCGCCGGGACCCAGGCCGGCGACCGTGATCCAGCCCTCGTCCCGCAATGTGGCGCCCGTTCCGGCCGGCGTATCCGGTGGCAGGTAGATACGATTGCCCGGCGCCGGGCGGGTCAGCGCGCGCAGCAAGGTATCGGTGAACAGGGTAAATCCGGTGGCTGGTTCACCGCGCGCGTCCTCGGCCGACCCCCCGGCGCGGTAGCGCCCGCCGCTGCCCAACTCACCCCGCACGCCGGCGGCGTAGAGCGTGAAGGTGACACCGGCATGATATTCGAAACCGCGATGTTCGACGGGATCGATCGTCAGGGTCAAGGTTGGCGACAGGCAGCGCAAACAGTTGATGACCGCTTCCAACTTGACCCATTCGGTCCGCGCCGCTTGCGGCAGGGCCATTCCGGCGACGGCCGCAAGCGCGTCATCGGCCGGGCCGGCCGCGCCGACCAAGGCGATCAACGTTTCGGTCAATTCCGCGCCCAGGTCGGGCGCCAATCTGGTCAGCGTCCCGCTGTCCTTGTGGTCCAGGGCCTCGCGCAGTTCGGCGTCGACCAGCCCGTCGCCCGCCGCTCCGGTCAATGCGGGGATCAATGTCGGCAATCCAAGGTCGATGGACAGGTTGGAAACCCCGATCCCGCGCAAGGCATCGGCGGCCATGAAGATGACTTCCGCGTCGGCGGCCGGGTCGGCATTGCCGATCAGTTCGGCGCCGATTTGGGCGAATTGTCTTTCGGGCCGAATTTGGTCGCCGCGGACGCGCAGAACCTGACCGGCGTAACACAGGCGCAGCGGGCGCGGGCGACCGCTAAGCCGGCTTTCGGCAATGCGCGCGATTTGCGGCGTGATATCGGCGCGCAGCCCCATCATGCGCTGCGACACCGGGTCCATGAGGCGAAACACCTGGTGATCCATCGCCGCGCCGGTGCCGGACAACAGGCTGGACTCAAACTCCATCATCGGCGGCTTGACGCGTTCATAGCCGTGCAGCTCACAGGCGGCGATCACGCGTTCAGTCAAATCCGCTTCGAAACCGGCGTCGGGCGCAAGGAGGTCTGACAGCCCGGCCGGCAGAAGCCCGGTATTGGGATTGGTGGTCATGAAAGGTGCCGATGTCGCGCCGTGGTCGTCCAATGCCGACCGTTGGCAGTTTCCCCGACCGTTACCTAAACGGTTTGCCGCATGGGGGCAAGCGCCCAGGCGCCGGGAAACCCGGTGCCGGTGCCTTTCGCCGGGGATCGCGCGGCCTTAATCGGGCAGGGGAAAGGACTTATTGCGGACGGTGGTGCCGAGATGGTCGATCAGCGGTTGGACCATGGCGCCAATCAGCGTTTCGTTGGTCGAGGCGCCCAGATTTCCCGTCGCCGTGCCCTGCCAATAGCGGTCCAGCCGGCCGGGACCGGCCGGGCCATCGACCGTTACCTTGAGCCGGTATTTGGACGGCGTCACCACCTTGGTCCCGCCCCGTCCCTTATTGATGATTCCGCCGGTCTTGCTGTCGAACACGTTGAACCGGGCGCTGGCGTCTTCGCCGCCGGTGCGGCTGCCGCGGGCCTGAAGTTCCAGGAAATAGCGTTGGTCGGACACGGTGTAGGCGCCCAATTCATCGACGATCTCGAAGGTCAGGACCAGGTCGGACTTCGGGCTGACGCGATACCCCAAATTGGCCAGCGCTTGTTCGAACCGACGCATCAGCTTCAGGGATTCATCGGAATCATCGAGCGGTCGAACGGCAATAATTTTGTTGCCGGGCAACGGCTTGTTCGACACGGCTTGGAGTTTGCCCTGGGCCGCCGTTGCCGTGGGCGTCTCGGCGAACAATGTGACGACGAACAGCGCCAGGACGAAGGTCGCGAAAGACAGGGATGATCCGGATCGCAGGGTCATTTCAATTTCCGTTCCCAGGCACGACAGGGCCGCGCGGTTTGACATCCATGAGCTTACTGTAGACGAACGCCAGCGGCAAACGATGCAACCCCGGCGGCGGCCGGGACCGGCGAGCGGGACCGACCCGTGCATGCTTGGAGTCATCGCAGATAATCGTTAAAAGGCGGCTAACCAAGCAATCGTAACGACAGGCGATTGCTCTTGTGTGACGTCGCTGCCGAAGGCGCGGGCTCCGGCCTACGCAAGGGGCCGGAACGGGCGGCAATCGCTTTGGCGGCTCCTCACGCTTCCGGGACGGCTTTGATGGCGCCGGACGGCTTGGGGCGGTGATACCCGTCCGCGAAAGGGGCGGCCTGATGGGTGAGATGACGAAATTCGGCGCCGTGGCCGCGGGCCATCCGTTGACCGCTGAGACCGCCGGGGAAATCCTCGCCGACGGCGGCAATGCCTTCGATGCGGCCCTGGGCGCGATGTGTACCGCGACCGTTGTCGAACCGGTGTTGGCGTCGTTCGGCGGCGGCGGGTTCCTGATGGCCCGGCCGGCGGAAGGCGCTCCCCAGGCCTTCGATTTCTTCGCCCAGACGCCCATGGCCGCGCCCGAGGATTGTGCCGCGTCGCGCGACTTCTACCCCATCGTCGCCGACTTCGGCGCCGCCCAGCAGGAATTTCATATCGGCATGGGGGCCATCGCCACGCCCGGCGCCGTGCACGGCCTGTTCGCCGCCCATGAGGCCCTGGGCCGGTTGCCGATGCGGCGCCTGATGGAACCGGCCATGGAAATCGCCCGCCGGGGGTTCGTCCTCAGCCCGTTTCAGGCCTATCTGTTCGGCGTGGTCGGCCCGATTTACACGGTGACCGAGGGTGCCCGGCGGATTTTCGCCGTCTCCTCGCCGCCGTCGGGGGCGGAGCGGGCCGCGGACGATGGCCAGCCGGCCGAGCGGCTGATCGGTGAAGGGGATCGGTTCCGCAACCCCGACACGGCGCACTTCATGGATGCCTTGTGCCGCGAGGGCCCGGATCTGTTCTATCGCGGCGAGGTCGGCCAGCGGATCGTTGCCGACTGCCGGGACGGCGGCGGCCTGCTGCGGGGGGCCGATTTGGCGGCCTACGGGACGCGGGTGCGCGCACCCTTGAGCCTGACGTGGCGGGATGCGGAAATCTTTACCAACCCGCCGCCCAGCACCGGCGGACTGTTGATCGCTTTCGCCCTGGAACTCCTGCGTGGCGTGTCCGCTTGGAACGGTCGGTGGGGCGCGCCGGCGCATTTGACGACCTTGGTGCGTGTGATGGCGGCAAGCAATCGTGCCCGACGCCAGGAAAACCCCGAGGCCATGCGCGCGGACGACCGGGCCCGGATGTTCCTTTCACCCGACTTGGTCGATGCCTATCGGAATGCGCTGGCCGAGCACCCCCAGACGGCGCGGGGGACCACGCATATCAGCGTTGTCGACCGGGCCGGCAATGCCGCGGCCCTGACCTTGTCGAACGGCGAAGGCGCCGGCTACGTCGTTCCCGGAACCGGGGTGATGATGAACAACATGCTGGGTGAAGAGGATATCAATCCGACCGGATTCGATGTCTGGCCACGCGACCGTCGCATGGGATCGATGATGGCGCCGACGGTGATGCACGATGCGAGCGGCCTGACCGTCTTGGGCAGCGGCGGATCGAACCGCATTCGCACCGCGGTCCTGCAAGTGATCGTCAATCTGGCGGCCTTCGGCATGACCGCCGAGGCGGCGGTCGCCCAGCCGCGTGCCCATTTCGAACGGGGCCATTTGGACCTTGAGCCGGGTTGGCCCGAGGATGCGGTCGCCGCACTGCCCCCCGGGTTCGAGGATCGCCGCGACTGGCCGGAAAGAAATCTGTTTTTCGGCGGGGTTCATATGGTCCGTTTGGCCCGCGACGGCACCGCCGAGGCCGCGGGCGACCCGCGACGCGCGGGGCATGGCTTGGTCCGTTAGGCGCCGGGCCGCCCGTTTTTCGGGGCCACCGCCACGCCCGGACGGTGCATTTCTCTTGGTCTTTCATCATATTGCAGCCTAAAATCGCCGCGTGGGCTTGAACCAATGACCGCGGTGGGGGCTCCGTGACGGGGACCAAAGGGTACTC
>JANQIJ010000428.1 GCA_028282185.1 Rhodospirillales bacterium | reverse complement strand
TTCCGCATCGAGACCCCCCTGCCCAAGGGCAAGGGCGAGATCGCGAAGATGGCCCGAACCCTGACGCCGGATCGTCGGCCCGGCGATTTCGCCCAAGCGATGATGGACCTGGGGGCGACGGTCTGCACGCCGCGAAATCCGGAATGCGGGGCCTGCCCCTGGGGTGACGTCTGCGCCGCCCGCGCCGCCGGCGATGCCGAGGCTTATCCCCGACGGCTGCCCAAGAAAGCCAAGCCGACGCGCCATGGCACCGTGTTCTGGGTGTCCGACGAAGCCGGCCGGGTGTTGACCCGGCGTCGTCCGGACAAGGGCCTGCTGGGCGGGATGGTCGAATTTCCGTCGACGGCGTGGCGGGACGGTGCCTGGAGCGACGCGGAGGCAGCGGCGGTGGCGCCGGTGCCGGCGCTTGCCTGGACGGCGATGGCGGGTGAGGTTCGCCATACCTTCACTCATTTTCACCTGATCCTGCGGGTGCTCTGCGCCAGTCAGCGGTGGGCCGACGAAAACCTGGGCGCCTGGGTGGCGCCGGCGGATTTCGACCGCCTGGCCCTACCCACGGTAATGAAGAAGGTCGCGCGTTTGGCGGCCGGCCGGGGGGCGTGACGCACTGCGGATGGCCGCCTGGCGCTACAGGGCGTCGATCGGGATTTTCAGGTAGCTGATGCCGTTGTCTTCCGCCGGCGGCATGCCGCCGGCGCGCATGTTGACCTGAACCGCCGGCAGGATCAGCCGCGGCATGCCCAGTTCCGCGTCGCGGGTGCCGCGCATTTCGACGAAGCCGTCTTCGTCGATTTCGTCGCGCAGATGGATGTTCCCCGCGCGCTGTTCGGCGACGGTGGTCTCCCAGGCATAGACGTCACGGCCGGGGGCTTTGTAGTCGTGGCACATGAACAGGCGGGTATCGTCCGGCAGGTCGAAGATCCGGCGCACGGAACGGTACAGCGTCCGTGCGTCGCCGCCCGGGAAATCGCAGCGGGCCGAGCCGAAATCGGGCATGAAGATGGTGTCCCCGACAAATGCCGCGTCGCCGATTACGTAGGTCATGCAATTGGGCGTATGCCCGGGGGTGTGCAGGGCACGGCCCTCGATCCCGCCGACCGGGAAGGTATCGCCGTCGGCCAGCAGCCTGTCGAATTGGTTGCCGTCGCGGGCAAATTCGGGGCCGGCGTTGAACACGCCGCCGAAGGTTTCCTGAATGGTCGTGATATTGGCGCCGATCGCCACCGCCGCGCCGGTTTTTTCCTTCAAGTAGGGCGCGGCGGTCAAATGGTCGGCGTGGACGTGGGTCTCGAGGATCAGGTCGACGGTAAGCTCCCGCTCGGCGGTGAAGGCCAGCATCCTGTCTGCCTTGTCGGTGGCGGTTCGGCCCGACGCCGGGTCGAAGTCGAGCACCGAATCGATGATTGCGCCCTGACCGGTTTCGCCATCCCAGACGACGTAGGAAATGGTGTAGGTCGCTTCATCGAAGAAGCCTTCGACATTCGGTTCTGCCATCGGCGCGTTGTTCATCGCTCAGCATCCTCCCTTGGTTGCCGGACTGCCGGACTGCCGGACTGCCGGTCAGGCGTTCAGGTCGGCATGGGTATCACGCCTGGTCCCGATCCCGAACAGGCGATAGGCCGGGCAGAAGCCGAACAGGGCGGTGACCAACGGAACAAGCCCAAGCCATCCCCAGGGCGTCGCCGGCCCGATAAACACGATGGACAGCAAGCCAACGCCCAGGATGATGCGCAAGACGCGGTCGATGGTGCCAACATTAGCGGTCATTTTCATTGCTCCTTTCATGGGTCCGGCGGCGATGGGTCGCCGGTGGGACGGGCGGTGCTACGGCGGCCCCGACGTCCCAAGTTTATCGAGATTAAAGCGAGCCTAGCCGGGTCGCTTCGCCCGGTCGGTGACTTTGTCACCGGCGGATATCACTTCAGAGGATTGGCAGCGCGGCGTCGCTGACCGGGTGGCAGGGCCATCGTGTGGTGTCACCGATGGCGGGCTTCAATCGGTTTCGGCGATCCGGCGCAGGCCCGGCGCATCGGTGATCCGGGTCGCCCCGCGCTGGGCCTGGACCAACCCCTGGTCGGCGAACTGTTTCAACCTGCGGCTGACCACTTCGCGGGCCGTACCCAGCTCGGCGGCGAGCTCCTGATGGGTCATGGCCAGGATGCCGTCCCGGTCCGCCAGATCCAGCAGTTTTTGCGCCAGGCGCTTGCCGATACGTTCGAAAGCGATGCCTTCGACCAGCTTCTGCAGGTCGACCATGCGCGACGCGTACTTGGTGAAGATGAACCGGCGAAAGGCCGCCGATTGGGCCATCAGCCGGTCGAACTCGGCCCGCGGCAGGGCGATCGCCGTGACCGTCGTTTCGGTCACGCCCTCGGCCAGATAGGTTTCGTCGGACAGCAGGCAGGCGGTGGTCATGATGCAGCTTTCGCCGCCGGAAACACGATAGAGAATGATCTCGCGGCCGTTGGCCGCCGTCTGCTGGACGCGGACGGTGCCGTCGAGGAGAAGCAGGAAGCTGTCCGGTTTCTTGCCCGGCGCGAAGACGACGGTTTCCGCCGGGAGGGTAACCGCCTGCGCCTGTTCCCTGAGCGCCGCGCGTTCGGCCGCGGACAGGTCGCCCAGTTCGGCGAAGCTGGAGGTCCAGTCGGTATCCGTCGTCGGCGTCACGGGCGGTCTCTGCGGAAATTCTCGATCAGGTGCGGGGTATCCGGAAAGTATGCCACAATTGCCCCGGCCCGCGAAAAGAAGCGGCACGTCGCCGCCCGTCGGATCACACCAAAGGCAGGGTCAGATAGACGCTATGGGGGTCGAAGGCATAGTCGTCGAACGGCCCGGTCTTGACGAAGCCCCGGTTCTTGTAGAGCGTAAGCGCCGGCTGAAAAGCTGGTGAGCCGCCGGTTTCAAGACTGAGTCGGTGATAGCCGCGCCGTCGGGCCTCGGCCAGGATATGACCCAGCATGCGCCGGCCGACGCCACGGCCGCGATGGGCGGCGGCCGTATGCATGGACTTGATTTCACCGTGTTTGGGATCGATCTCCTTGAGCGCGCCGCAGCCGACAAGCGCATCGCCCGACCAGACAGACCAAAAGGTCACTTCGGGCGCCGCCAGTCCCGTCAGGTCCAGGGCGTAGATGCT
>JANQIJ010000390.1 GCA_028282185.1 Rhodospirillales bacterium | reverse complement strand
GGATTTCCAGGCGTTCGGCGGTGGAAAACGAGTTGGCCTCGCCCGTGGTGCCGAGAATCCCCAGCCCGTCACAACCGTTGGCCAGAAGCCAACGGCAATGCGCGGCCAGCCGGTCGTGATCCGGGGCGAGATCCCCCGTTTGCGGCGTCAGTACGGCGGCATAGACGCCGGTCAGTTCAAGGTTGGTCGCGTTCATGGTCGCATGTCTCCGATATAGGTCGTGATCGTCCGGTGAAGGTCCGTGCTGGTCCAAGCTTGTCGTATCCGCCTATTTGGGCCAGCCGACCACGCGGTTTTCAAGGTCGTCCGTGTCCCGTTCCGAAACGACCCGCCCGCGGACCGAGATGCCTGCATAATGCACCGATTCCGGATCGCCCGAAACCAGGGGATGCCACCAATACAAATCCTGGCCTTCGGAAATCAAGCGATAGGCGCAGGTCGAGGGCAGCCAGCCCAGTTTGTCGACCATCCGCGGGCTGAGGATCTGGCATTCGGGGACGAACCGTTTGCGGTTTTCGTAATTCGTGCAGCGGCAGGTCTCCGTGTCCAACAGCCGGCAGGCCACGTCCGTATAGAGGATTTCGCCCGTCGTTTCGTTTTCGAGCTTGTTCAGGCAGCATCGCCCGCAACCGTCACAAAGTGATTCCCATTCACTTTGGGTCATGTCGCGGAGCCTCTTGGTCCGCCAGAAGGGCGGCTCGGCGGGCTGTTGTCGTTTTTTTCGGAACAGGCCGAACATGTCGGGTGGGTCTCCTGGCCGATCATCGCCTGCCGACAGCATAGCCGGGTCAGGCGGCGCTGTCCTCTCGGTCGATCAGGTGGATGAATGATCCCATGACGTTTCCCCGTCGCTGGCCAACCTTGCCCCGGTCGATACCCGTCGCATCCTCGACGGCGAACAGCGGGTCGCCCGCGCCCAGGTCGACGACCTTGGCATAGTGAAATTCGTGGCCACGCAGGAGGGCCCCCGCCTGACCAAGGGGACCGTCACCGAACACATGAGCGCGGCGATAGCCCAAATGCAGTCGGCGCTCGGCGAAGGAGGTTTCCAGCGACAGTAATCCCGCCATGGTGTGGCGCGCCCCGGTCCCGTCGATCAGGCCGTCGCCCAAAACCATGTAGCCGCCGCATTCACCCAAGACCGTCGCGCCACGTTCGGCGGCGCTGCGCAAGCCGTCCAGAAAGTTACTATTTCCAGCCAGGCGACCGGCGTGCAATTCGGGATAGCCGCCGGGCAGGTACACCGCGTCTGCCGTTGCGTCCGGCGGCGCGTCGGCGAGCGGTGAAAACTCGATGATCTCGGCGCCGGCGCGGTGCCACCCCGCCAATATATGCGGATAAACGAAAGCAAAGGCGTCGTCTCGGGCGAGCGCGATGCGCCGGCCCAAGGGCGGCAGGGCCGGCGTGCCGCCGTCGTCTGCCAAGCGGGCCGGCCGGGCTAAGCCTTTGAGCCGGGAGATGTCCAAATGCGTGGCCATGGCCTCGGCGGCGGTCTTTAGAAAACGCTCCAGATTCGGGTGTTCCCGCGCTTGCACAAGGCCCAAATGGCGCTCCGGCAGGGACAGGTCAGAAAGCCGGGGGACGCAGCCCAGGACCGGGATCTGCGGCAGGTCGGCGGCCATGGCCGCGTGCAGAATCTCCGCGTGGCGCGGGCTGCCG
Source organism: Rhodospirillales bacterium (assembly GCA_028282185.1). Lineage (GTDB taxonomy): Bacteria > Pseudomonadota > Alphaproteobacteria > Rhodospirillales > Casp-alpha2 > UBA1479. The sequence goes on along the minus strand of JANQIJ010000390.1, from coordinate 3,528 downwards.
ACCCGGTTGAAGATCACGGTGGCGACCGTGACGTTGGCCCGGTGCTGGGCGAAACCCCGGACGACGGCGGCGGCAGAGGCGCCCTGCGCCCCGGCATCAACGACCAAGACGACGGGCCAGCCCGTGCTTTGGGCGACCTCGGCGGTCGATCCTTCGTCCAAGCGGGCGCCGTCGAACAAGCCCATGACGCCTTCAAGGATCAGCAACGCCGCGCCGTCGGCGGTGTCGCGCAGCCCGGCCGAGATCGTTGCCGGCCGCATCGCCCAGGGGTCCAAGTTAACGCAATGCCGGCCGCTCGCGGCCGCGTGGAACGCGGGATCGATGTAATCGGGGCCGATCTTGGCCGAGGCCACGGCGGTCCCGCTGTCACGCAGATGACGCAGCAGACCCAAGGTTACCAGGGTCTTGCCGCTGCCCGATGCCGGTGCGGCGATGATCAGGCCCGGCGGCAAATCGGCCCCTTGGTTGGTCGTCACGCCTGCCCCCACTTAAACCAGGTGCCAAGGCCGACCGGCGGTCACAGCAAAGTCTTGAGCTTGGCTGCCATGGTTTCGCCGTCGGTTTGATGACTGAAGTGCGACTTGAAGCGTCCTTCCGGATCCATCAAGTAAATCACCGAGGAGTGATCCATCAAGTATCCGTCAGGATCGCCGTCCTCGGCCGGGACCTTGGCGTAGTAGACTCGATAGGCCTTGGCGACTTGTTTGATCTGCTCCGCCGTACCGGTCAGGCCGGTGATCCGGGGGTTGAAGTGATCGACGTAGTCTTTCAGTCGGTCGCTGGTGTCCCGTTCGGGATCGACGGTGACGAATACGGGGTGAACTTTATCGGCCAGGCCCTCCAGTTCGTCCAGGGCGGTGGAGATTTCCGACAGCGAGGCCGGGCAGATGTCGGGGCAATAGGTGTAGCCGAAGAACACCAGCATGTGCCGGCCCCGGAAATCCGAATCAGTGACTTGGCGTCCGTCATGGGCGGTCAGGGTAAAGGCGCCGCCGATCTGCAGGGGTTGCGTTTGCGTCGGCTCGGCCTGGCGCGGGTGCGACAGATGCCGGTCGGCGATGAGCCCGACGGCCGCGGCCAGGATCAACCCGCAACCGATCAGGCTTATGCGGCGGATCATTCGCAGGCGGCGGATCGTCGGGGAAGGCTCATTCATGACATGTCTAAAGTGCGATTGTTTGGCGGACTGTCAAGTTCAATGCCAGGCAACAAAGGCGAAATTTTGACCGAGGCCTCGATCCGTGCCGGTTGTCTGCGGCGGTTTGGGGCGGATCGAGGGGCCGGGGCGCCCCCGTTGCCAGGGCCCGATGGCGGCGACGTTCATGCGTCAAATCAACATCATGGGACATGGCATTTGATTCCATTCAAAAACCACATGCACTAGGGTTTTGCAATGACCGCCAGAAAACCCCAAGGCGAGCTGCGCCGCGGATGGACCACCGGTGCCTGCGCCACGGCGGCGGCGGCGGGAGCCTACGAGGCGCTGGTCACGGGGCGGTTCCCCGACCGGGTGACCATCACCTTGCCCAAGGGGGAGGAACCGACCTTTGATCTTCATCGAACCTCGCTCGCGCCGGCGATCGAGGCGACCGCCAGCATCATCAAGGATGCCGGCGACGATCCAGACGTGACCCATGGCGCCGAAATCGTCGTTACCGTCAAACCGGGGGCGCCCGGTAGCGGTGTCCGGTATCGCGCGGGCGATGGTGTCGGGACGGTGACCAAACCGGGGCTTCCCTTGGCGCCCGGCGAGCCGGCGATCAATCCCGGTCCCCGGCAAATGATCGGCGGCGCCCTCGCCGATCTGGCGGTGCGGCTTGACGGGCCCCGGGACCTGGAGGTCACGGTCGCCATCCCGGGGGGCGCGGCCTTGGCTGAAAAGACCATGAACGGCCGCCTGGGCATCGTCGGCGGCCTGTCCGTCCTGGGCACCACGGGGGTGGTCATCCCTTATTCCTGCGCGTCCTGGATTCACGCCATCCACCGCGGCGTCGACGTGGCGCGGGCCAGCGGGATCGGCCATATCGCCGCCGCCACCGGATCGACATCGGAACAGGCTGTTGAGAAGCTTTACAAGTTACCCGAGGTCGCATTGATCGACATGGGTGATTTCGCCGGCGGTCTGTTGAAGTATCTGGTGCGCCATCCGGTGGCCCGCCTTACCCTGGCGGGCGGTTTCGCCAAGCTTGCCAAACTTTCCCAGGGTCATATGGACTTGCATTCGGCACGCTCCAGCCTTGATCTCACGAAACTGGCCGGTTTGGCTGGCGATGACGCTGCGCTGTGTGACCGGATCGCCCGCGCCAACACCGGCATGGAGGCGTTGGAGATCTGCCGGCAAGCCGGTTTTCCTCTGGCCGACCGGGTTGCCCAGGAGGCCCGCGCCGTCGCCCTGGCGGCGCTCTCCGGCGGAACCGAGGTTGAGGTCCTGGTGTTCGATCGCCAAGGCAACCAGGTGGGTCGCGCTGGTGGCTAAGGCGGTGTTGATCCTGGGCGGCACGGCCGAGGCGCGGCAATTGGCCGACGCGGCCCAAGCCCGCTGGCCGAACCTGCGGATCGTTACCTCGCTCGCCGGGCGGACGGTCGATCCGCGCCGGCCCGCCGGCGAAGTCGTCACCGGCGGGTTCGGCGGCGCCCAGGGGTTGGCCGAGTTCATCGCCCGCCAGGATGTTCAGATCCTGATCGATGCAACCCATCCCTTCGCCGACGAAATTTCCGCGAGCGCCGCCCGGGCGGCGGCCTCGGTAGGGGTGCCGCGTCTGGTCCTGGTCCGGCCGCCCTGGCGATTTCCCGCAGCGCGGCGGTTGCGTTCCGTGGCCGATTTGACCCAGGCGCGCCGAGCCCTGGACCCGGATGATCGTCGCCTGTTCCTGGCCATCGGCCGGCAAGAGATCGACCGCTTTGCCGACGATCCGGACCGTTTCTATCTGTTGCGATTCATTGATCCGCCGGGATCGCCGCCGGCCTTCGCCGATTGTCATATCCTGATTGGGCGGCCCGGCGACCATGAATCGGAGCAGGCCCTGTTGGCGGAATTCGAGATCGACGTGCTGATCGCCAAGAACGGCGGCAGCGACGCATCGCGCGCCAAGGTGGATGCGGCCGTGGCTCTTGGGGTCAAGGTTCTGTTGATCGATCCGCCGCCGCCGCCGCCGCCGCCCCGGGTCGAGAGCGTTGAGGCCGCCCTCGACTGGTTGACTGGCCAGGTCTAGGGCTTTTGCTGATCATTGTTCCGGGGTCTGAGGACGTGGTGATGATCGGTGGCGTAGAGCCGTGAGTCCTGGAAGGCGCGTTCGTCCAGGACGCGACCGACCAGGATCAGCGCCGTGCGGGTGATCCCGGCAGCCTTGACCGTTTCGCGGATGTTGGAAAGGGTGCCGCGCAGGATCAGCTCGTCGGGCCAGGTCGCGCGATAGATGACGACGACCGGGCAATCGGCGCCGTAGTGCGGCGCAAGGTCGCGGACCACGCGGGCCAGATTGTTGATCGATAGGTGGACCGCCAGGGTCGCGCCGCTGGCGCCCAATT
>JANQIJ010000301.1 GCA_028282185.1 Rhodospirillales bacterium | reverse complement strand
TTCTTCGCCTTCCACACCAGCCTCCTCAAAAGCCAGTGTTGAATCATTGTTCGCAGATATCGGGAACCCCTGAAAACTTAATTTGTCACTACAGCCTAGAACCTGTCAGTGGATCAATCTGAACCTGGCTCGCGGTAAAGGTCGGCGGGGTCCGGCTCGCTGTCGAAGGATTCCAGGGCAAACTGCACCAAGGCGAATTCGACTAGCTGGTCGACGCAGCCCTCGACGTCGGTGCTGGCCGTATCGATGATCATTTCGGGATCAAGGGGCTCTTCGTAGGGTGCGGAAATGCCCGTGAAATCAGTGATCATTCCGGCCCGCGCCTTTTTGTAAAGGCCCTTGGGGTCGCGTGCCTCGCAGACCGAAATCGGCGCCGAGACAAAGATCTCGTGAAAGTTCCCTTTCGATCGTTCGCGAATTCGGTCGCGGTCCGCCCGGTAAGGCGAGATGAAGGCCGAGATGACGACAAAGCCGGCCTCGGCCATGAGCAACGCCGTTTCGCCGACCCTGCGGATGTTTTCGGTCCGGTCCTCCGGTGAAAAGCCCAGGTCCGCATTCAATCCATGGCGCAGATTGTCGCCGTCCAACACATAGGCCTGCATGCCTTTGCGGTGGAGCCGCTCTTCCAGGCGCACGGCAAGGGTCGATTTGCCCGATGCGGACAGGCCCGTGAACCACATGATGCCGCCGGTATGGCCGTTCAGTCGCCACCGGTCGAGGGGCGACACCTTGTGATCGACGCGAACGATGTTTGTCGACTTTGTTGGTTGGTCGTCCTGCATCTTCCGGCCCTGACGCTGAGAAGGGGCGCCGACGCTCGGTTGGCGCCCGATCGGGTATAGATAGGCGCGGATTGATAGCCCATGTGCGGCAAAACTCAAGCCCATTGATGACCTGACGGAACGCGACCGCGCCGCATCGGCCGGCGCGGGCTTTTCCGGATCGTGGAATAATCCGTTGCGCGGATGGGAGGCGACCAATAGCCTTCGTTTTCCAAATCTGTGGACCATGTCGCCTGTTTGCGTGGCTCCAACGAAGCTTGGCCGCTGGTACCAACAAATTCGCGAGGTTCCGGTTAATCAGAAGCGGCGGGAAGTGCCTTCGGTGGATTGAACCGGCGTGGGCGGTTTCTGTCCGTTGCGTGACAGCGCGGAGGTCGGCAAGACCCTAGATTGCAGGGGCAGGGGACACAGGCTTGCCGCGACGGTTCGCGGCGGGTGACTAATGGTAGAACGGCAGAACGGATCGCAGGAGGAGGCGGACGTGACGGCGACAACGGACCATACGGAAAGCCCGGTCGAGACCTCACCCAAGGTCGCGGACGAAATCAAGTGCACGACCTGCTACATGTGCGCTTGTCGCTGTGGCATCAAGGTGCACCTACAGGATGGCGAAATTCGCTACATTCAGGGCAACCGAAATCACCCGGTGAACCGGGGCGTGCTTTGCGCCAAGGGTTCGGCCGGGATCATGAACTACAAATCGCCGGCCCGCCTGCAAAAGCCGCTGCGCCGCGTCGGGCCCCGCGGCTCCGGCGAATTCAAGGAAATCGAGTGGGAAGAGGCGCTGGACACGGCGGTTGCCTGGTTGGCCCAATGCCGTGCCCGCGACCCAAAGAAACTGGCGTTCTTCACCGGTCGCGACCAAAGCCAGTCGCTGACCAGTTTCTGGGCCCAGCAGTTCGGCACGCCCAACTATGCCGCCCACGGAGGTTTCTGTTCCGTCAACATGGCGGCGGGCGGACTCTATACCATCGCCAGCGCGTTTTGGGAATTCGGCGAGCCCGATTGGGAGCGAACCAAGTATTTCATGATGTTCGGCGTTGCCGAGGATCACGATTCCAACCCGATCAAGACCGGCCTGGGCAAGCTCAAGACCCGGGGCGCCAAGTTCGTTTCGGTCAATCCGGTGCGCACCGGTTATTCCGCCATTGCCGACGAATGGGTCGGGATACGCCCGGGTACGGACGGCTTGTTCGTGATGGCACTGATCCATGAATTGTTGAAAGCGGGTAAGATCGACGAGGATTACTTGGTCCGCTACACCAACGTACATTGGTTGGTGATCGATGACCCGGGCGGCGCGGAGCACGGGACATACCCACGCGACGCGGACGGCGACGCGCTTTGCTGGGACGGCGAAACGCAATCCCCGGCGAAGGCCTCCTCGATTGACGCCAAGCCGACCCTGGTGGGCCAGGTGACGCTGCCCGACGGGCGCAAGGCCGTGCCGTCGTTCCAGCGCCTCGCCGAGCGTTACCTTAGTGATGAGTACGCGCCAGAGACCGTGGCCGAAACCTGCGGCATTTCCGCCGAAACGATTCGCCGGATCGCCGCCGAACTGGCCGATGTGGCGTTCGAGCAGACCATCGAATTGCCCATCCAATGGACCGATTGGGCCGGGCGCCGCCATGACAAGGTGATCGGCCGTCCGGTGGCGATGCACGCGATGCGCGGCATATCCGCGCATACCAATGGGTTCCACACCTGCCGGGCCATTCACATCCTGCAACTGTTGCTGGGCACCATCGACGTGCCCGGCGGCATGCGTTTCAAACCGCCCTATCCGAAGGCGCTTAATTCCTTGCCCAAACCGACCGGACGGCGGGGCCATGTTCAGCCGAATACGCCGCTTGCCGGGCCGCACCTGGGTTTTCCCATGTCGCCGGACGAACTTCTGGCCGACCCGGACGGCAACCCGCAGCGTATCGACAAGGCGTTTTCCTGGGAAGCGCCGTTGGCCATTCATGGCCTCATGCACATGGTCATCCATAACGCCTGGAAGGGTGATCCCTATCCCATCGACACGCTGTTCTTCTATATGGCGAACATGGCCTGGAATTCGTCCATGAACACGGCCCAGACGATGGAGATGCTGACCGACACGGATCCGGAAACGGGCAACTACAAGATCCCCAAGATCATCTATTCCGACGCCTTCTATTCGGAAATGATCCCCTACGCCGACCTGGTCCTGCCAGACACCACCTATCTTGAGCGTTTCGACTGCATTTCTCTGCTCGACCGACCGATCAGCCATGCCGACGCGGCGGCGGATGCGATCCGCCACCCGGTGGTCCAGCCGGACCGGGACGTCCGCCCGTTCCAGGACGTGTTGCTGGACCTCGGTGCCCGGCTTGGCCTTGCCGGCATGGTCGACGAAGCGGGTGACGCAAAATATCCGGGTGGTTACGCCGATTATATCGTCAACCATGAACGACGGCCGGGGATCGGCCCGCTGGCGGGCTGGCGCGGCACGGACGGCAGCGAAAGCGGCACGGGCGAGCCGAATCCGGACCAGTTGCAGCGCTACATCGATAACGAAGGTTTCTGGGAATACGAGCTGCCGGAAGAGCATCGCTTCTACCGCTACGCCAATCGCGGCTATTTGGACTGGGCATTGGGCATGGGCTTCGTCACCGACAGCAAACAGATCGTCATGAAGATCTATTCCGAGGCCCTGCAGAAGTTTCGTCTGGCAGGTGAGGGGCACGGCGAACGTCAGCCCCGCGAGAAAGATCGCCAGCGTATCGTCGACTACTGCGACCCGCTGCCGATCTGGTATCCGCCGATGGAGGAAACGATGATCGCGGGTGACGATTTCCCGTTGCACGCGATCACCCAGCGGCCGATGCATATGTACCATTCCTGGGGGTCGCAGAACGCCTGGTTGCGCCAGATCACCGGCGAAAACAAGCTCTACATGGCCAACGAGATGGGCGCCGAACTGGGATTGAAGAGCGACGATTGGGTCTGGGTCGAAAGCCACAACGGCCGGATCAAGGTTCAGGTTTCACTGATGGACGGCGTCAACAAGCACACGGTCTGGACCTGGAACGCCATCGGCAAGCGGTCGGGGGCATGGAACCTGGACAAGGACGCCGCTGAGGGCACCCGCGCGTTTCTGTTGAACCACTTGATTTCGGAACTGCTGCCGGCCGACGGCGATAGCTATCGTCATTCCAATTCCGATCCGGTGACGGGGCAGGCCGCCTGGTTTGACCTGCGTGTCCGGGTGACCAAGGCCGCGCCCCACGAACAGGGCGACATGGAGCCCAGGTTCGAGGCCACGGCACGGCCGCCCAATCTGCCGCCGACGCCGTCGGTGCTGCGCTATGGTGAGGCGTTCCGCGTCGACCGCCAGCGGACCAAGGAACCGGCCGAATGACGACGCTGCCGGCCGCCACCGAGAAGGCATTGGGCCTGGTCATCGACCTGGACATCTGCGTCGGCTGTCATGCCTGCGCCGTGAACTGCAAGCAGTGGAACACCGGCGGCCACATGGCGCCGTTGACCGATCACGCGCCCTATGGCGCCGACCCGACCGGTGTTTGGTTCAACCGCATTCATACCTTCGAGGCGGTGCCCGAGGGCGGTGCGGCCGGGCAGGGCGGCTGCGGCGCCGGCCAGACGGTTCATTTTCCGAAATCCTGCCTGCATTGCCGGGACGCCGCCTGCGTCACCGTCTGCCCCACCGGCGCCAGTTTCAAACGCGCCGAGGACGGTATCGTTTTGGTCGACGAAAGCAAATGCATCGGTTGCAAGCTATGCAGCTGGGCCTGTCCCTATGGCGCGCGGGAGTTCGATTCCGACGCCGGTGTGATGAAGAAATGCACGCTTTGCATCGACCGGATCTATAACGAGAACCTGGAAGAAGTGGACCGTGTGCCGGTTTGCGTCTCGACATGCCCGGCGGGCGCGCGGCATTTCGGCGATCTGGGGGATTCGAATTCCGCCGTGTCCAAACTGGTGGCCGATCGCGGCGGCTACGACCTGATGGCGGAAATGAATTACAGGCCGACCAATAAGTACCTGCCGCCGCGCGCCCGGCGGGCCGGCGGCACCGGCGATGGGCCGACCCAATTGGCGGCCGAGCCGGGGCCGGAAAACCCGTTGCTGCGCTGGGTCGATAGGATGTTGTCGCGCTAGGCGGCGGGCATTGGGGCGCTAGACCATGCATCCGGCATTTTCGGTCATCTTCTTCACGGTGTCGTCTGGCGCGGGCTATGGCCTGTTGGCGGCGCTCGGCCTGTTGCAGGTTCTTGACCTGTTGCCGGCGGACTTGTGGTTCAGGCTGGGCGCGCTGGGCCTCGCCCTGGCCGCGATCACCGCCGGGCTGTTGTCGTCGACCTTTCACCTGGGGCATCCGGAACGGGCCTGGCGGGCATTCAGCCAGTGGCGGTCGAGTTGGCTGTCTCGCGAAGGCGTGGCCGCGGTCGTCACCTATGGTCCGGCTGTTCTTTTGGCGGCCGCTTGGTTGTGGCCGGACCGGTTCGGCGCCTGGGGCGATGCGGCCGGTTGGGCCGCGATGGCGATGGCCGTCGTCACCGTTTATTGCACGGCGATGATTTATCGCTCGCTGACCACCATCCACCAATGGGCCAACGGCTGGACCGTGCCGGGCTACCTGGTGTTCGGCCTGGCCACCGGGTTGATTTGGCTGCATGCGGTGATGGCCCTGTTCGGCGCCGCGCGACCGGTGGTCGCCGGCGCGGCGATGGCGGCGCTCGGCGCGGCGGCCCTGGTCAAGCTGGCCTATTGGCGGTTCATCGACACCACCCATCATCCATCGACGCCGGAAAGCGCCACCGGTCTGGGTGATATCGGCAAGGTCGAGTTGTTCGAAGGGCCACATACGGCGACCAATTACCTGCTCCAGGAAATGGGCTTCCGCGTCGGCCGTAAACACGCCCGCAAACTGCGCCAGATCGCGCTTGCCGGCGGTTTTTTTGGCGCGATCGCCGCGGCGGCCCTGTCGACCCAGGCATCGGGCGCTGCGGCCGGCGGGTCGGCGTTTGTCGCCGCGGTCCTGGCGTCCGGCGGCGCGGTGATCGAACGCTGGCTGTTCTTTGCCGAGGCGAAGCACGTGGTGACGCTCTATTACGGCGCCGAACGGGTGTGACGCGGCCCCGGCGGCGGGCGGGCGGCCGTTCCGGTGTGATGCAGATCACTGCGCGGCCGGCGTGGTTTTGACATATTTGCACCTTAGGCGTATATCTGCCGTATCGATAAAAAGAAAAACAACAACGACTTGGGCTCCATGAACGGCGTCAGGAGCGGCCGTTCGCGAAGGAGTTCTTAACAAATGGCTGACACCACCCAGACCCCTGGTGGTACCGATCCCCAGACCCACGTCCTGTCGGCGTCTGAGGGTGAAGTCTTGATCCTGCCCGAAGGGCTTTCCGTTGCCGAAGCCGAGTTTCAGGTCGATGGTTCCGACCTGGTCATGACCTTCCCGGACGGGTCGTCGGTCACCGTCGAAAATTATTACGAGCAACCCAATCCGCCGCAGCTCGCCTCCGACGATGGCGCCAATTTGTCCGGCGACATGGTGGTCGAGCTGACCGGCACGCCCGACGCGGCCGGCGGCGACAGCGCCGGTGTTCTCAACCAATTCGCCCAGGCGGCCACCGGCAACATGGTCGGCGGCACCGACGGCGCGCCCATCGGCACGGTCAAGACCCTGACCGGTGAGGTCTTCGTGACCCGCGCCGACGGCACCCGGGTCCAGCTTTCGGAAGGCGATCAGGTGTTCCAGGGCGACAGCCTGGAAACCGGCGCCGACGGCGCCATCGGCGTGCTCCTCGCCGATGAAACCACCTTCTCCATGGCCGAAGACAGCCTGATGGTCCTTGACGAAATGGTCTACGACCCGGCGACGCAGGACGGTTCCTTGAACGTCTCCGTGGTCCAGGGCCTGTTCACCTTCGTGTCCGGCCAGGTCGCAAAGACCGACCCGGACGCCATGAAGATCGACACCCCGGTGGCCACCATCGGGATCCGCGGTACCCAGGTCGGTATCGAAATTCCGCCGGACGGCGAGATGCAGGTCATCCTCATGGAAGAGGCCGACGGCTTCGTCGGCGAAGTGGTGATCGAAAACAACACCGGCCAGGTGGTCATGAACCAGGGCGGCGATTTCATCACCATTCCCAGTTACGACGACGGTGCGATCAACCGCGGCCGGCTTACGGACGACGAAATCGTCAACCGCCACGCGACCACACTCAAGCACCTGCCGGTCGAAAACAGCGAAGGCGAATCGACCTCGGGCAACCACTTCGGCCTGCAGGAAGAAATCGAACAGGGTGCTGTGCCCCAGGACACGGGCGAGGACCTGGCCAATCTGGAAACCGCGGCCGGCACGCAAGAGCCGGCGCCGGAGGCGACGCCAGCGGTGGATACCACCGATCCGGCCGTCCAACCGGAACCCGAACTCCAATCCCAACCCCAACCCACGGCCGAGGAATTGGCCAACCTGCAGACCGACGCCGGCGGCATCCCCGGGTTCGAAGAAGAGTTCACCAACGTGACCGACGACTTCACGACGGTCACCCAAACACCCCAAACGACGACGACGACGACCACCGACACGACCGACACCGGCTCGACGGACACCACCGGCGATGGCCAAACCGGCGGCCAGGCCCAGGTCCGGGACGCCGTCGCCACGGCGGACGGCGCGACCGTCGGCAGCGGTTCGGGCTCCGGCGACGAGGACACGGCCATCGCCATCCCCGTCAGCGTTACCAAGAACGACCCCAACGAACAGTTGGAGGTCACCCTGTCCGGAATCCCGGCAGGATCGGTCTTGACCAGCGGCAACGCCACGATCACCGTCAACGGCGACGGCACCGCCTCGGTCTCCGAAGCCCAGCTGGGCGGCCTGACCATCACGCCGCCGCGGGACTTTTCCGGCGCCATGAGTATCGGCGTCAATGTTGTCACCATTGACAGCGGCCTTCGGTCCGAACCGGCGACGGGAACCATCAGCGTCAGTGTCGCCGGGGTCGCCGACACGCCGACGCTGGATCTGACCCGCGGCGACGAAGCCGCCGACGGCTCCATCCCCTTGAACATCGCGGCGGCGTCCGGTGATGTCGACGGCGGCGAAACCATTTCCGTCACCGTCAGCGGGCTGGGCGGCGCGACGCTCTCGGCCGGCACGGTCAACCCGGACGGGTCGGTGACGCTGACCGAGGCGGAATTGGCTGGTCTTCGCATCACGCCGGCGGGCGAGGAAGCCTTCACCCTGACCGTCGCGGTGACGGCCACCGAGGGCACCTCGGAGCCCAGAACCGTCAGCGACACCTTCACCATCGATCCTTCGAACGTGGCCGACGGCGCGACCTTGACCCTGGGCGCCGCGGCCGGCGACGAAGACACGGCCATTGCCCTGCCGATCTCGGTGACCAAGGCGGATGCCGAGGAAACGGCGGAAATCACCCTGTCGGGTATTCCGGCGGACGCCGAGCTGTCCTATACCGACGCCAACGGCGCCACTGTCGCCATTCCGGTGGATGCGACGGGTTCTGTCGTCCTCTCGGAAGACCAGTTGAACGGTCTGCGGATCACCCCGCCCGAGCACTCGGACGCGGACATTCCGCTGAGCGTTTCCGTCGTGACTCGTGACGGCACTACGGTCTCCGACCCCGCGGCCGGGCAAATCACCGTCGGCGTCAACGGTGTCGCCGACGTCCCGACGCTCACCGTCGGCTCGCCGACCATCGCCGCCAGCGAAGACGCGGTCATTCCCCTGAACATCACTTCGGCCCTCACGGACGCCGACGGCTCCGAGACTCTTTCTGTGTCCATTTCCGGCGTGCCGGCGGGCGCGACCCTCTCGGCCGGGACATACGACGCGGCGACCGATACCTGGACTCTGTCCGGCACGGACCTGGGCAACCTCTCCAGCCTGACCGTGACCCCCGCCGCCAACAGCAAGGAAGACTTCCAGCTGACCGTGACCGCGACCTCGACCGAGGGCAACGATCCCACGAATACGGCGACCAATACCGCGACCATCGACGTCAATGTCGCCGCCGTGTCCGACGGCGCGCAGGTTGGCGATGTCACGACCGGCACGGACGAAGACACGGCCGTGGCGCTGAACATCGATTTCACCAAGCTGGACGAAAGCGAAACCGCCGAGATCACCCTGTCCAACATCCCCACGGGCGCGGTTCTGGAAAACGCCGCCGGGCCGATCATGGTCAACACCGACGGCACGGTGACCCTCAGCGAAGCCGATCTCGCCGGCCTGCAGATCACGCCGCCCGCCGATTCCGATGTCGACATTCCCTTGGGTGTTTCTGTCGTCACCACCGACGGCGTCGCCGCGACCAGCGCCCCCGCCACCGGGACCATCACCGTCACCGTCGACGGTATCGCCGACGTGCCGGACCTGACCGTCGGCGCGGCGGAAGAAGGCAGCGGCTTCCGCGGCGATCCCATCGACTTGGATCTCACCACGGCGCTGACGGACACGGACGGCTCCGAAACGCTTTCCGTGACCATTTCCGGCGTGCCCGCTGGCGCGATCCTGTCGGCCGGGACATACGACGCGGCGACCGGTGACTGGACCTTCACCGGCACCGAACTGGATGCCCTGGACACCCTCACGGTGACCCCGGCCGACGACAGCGGCGCCGATTTCCAACTGACCGTGACCTCGACGGCGACGGAAAACGATGGCGGCACGGCGACGACCACGGGGACGATCGACGTGGACGTCAACCGCGACGTCCTCACCGGCGGCGACGACATCTTCCAAATGGATGACACGGGCACGGCCGCGGACGATTCCGTGGTCTATGCCGAAGACGGCAACGACACCGTCATCGGTTCGGCCGGGGACGACGTGGTTTTCGGCGGCGCGGGGGATGACACCTTTGTCGGCGGTGCCGGCGGCAGCGATGCCTTTATCGGCGGCGCGGGCGTGGACACGGCCGATTACTCTGCCCTCGACCCGTCGTCACCCCTCTACGTCAACCTGTCCGACGATCCGGCGGCTTCGGGCATCGCCGTGCCGTTGTTCGATTTCGACGGGGACGGCGATATCGATGCCGACGACGCGGCCGGGGCGGCCGCCAGCGGCGATTACGACTACGACCTGCTGAACAGTGTCGAAAACGTCATCGGCGGTGCCGGCGACGATATCCTCGTCGGCTCCGACGGCGCCAATGAACTGGTCGGCGGCCTGGGCAATGACATCCTGGCCGGCGGCGCGGGCGACGACGTGATCGTCGGCGGCGAGGGCACGGATACGGCCGTCTACCAAGGCGACTTCGAGGAGTTCACCGTCAACCTGGACAGCGCCACGGGCGAACTGACCGTCGATGGCGGCGCCGCCGATGGTACGGACACCTTGACCGGCGTCGAAATCCTCCAGTTCGGCGACCTGACCATTTCCGTCGCCGACCTGCTGGACGCGGTGGAGCCCGCCATGGGGCCCGACGTCGGCGTGCCGACGACGGAAGACACGGCGGTTGGCCTGCCGGTCAGCGTCGCGCTCGACGCCGGCGTGGCCGCAGGCACCGAGACACTAAGTGTGACTCTGTCCGGCATTCCGGAAGGTGCCGAGCTCACCGCCGGCGGCGTGCCCCTTGATGTCAATCCGGATGGTACCATCACCTTCGCCGACGGCGTCGTCCCGGCGGACCTGGCGATCCAGCCGCCGGCCGACAGTGCTGAGGACTTCCAGATCACCGTCACGGCCACCTCCACCGCCGCCGCGACCACCGACGGCGCGGCCGACACGGCCGTCAGCGAACAGGTCTTGACCGTCACCGTCGCTCCGGACGCCGAGGCCCCGACGATCACCACGACCGGCGACAACGCCTTCCTCGAAGACAAGGTCGTTTCCCTCGGTGACGTGTTCGGCGCGGTCCCGGCGGAAGCGGGCGAAGAGGTGATTTCCATCACCATCGATAACATTCCGGCGGGCGCGACGCTTTCGGCCGGTGTCGTTAACGAAGACGGCAGCGTCACCGTTGATTTCGCCGACCTCCCCGGTCTGACCATGATCTTGCCGGAAGACCACGACACTGACTTTTCTCTGCAGGTCTCCGCGACCTCGCAGCAGAATGATATCGAGACCAGCGCCTTCGATCAGGCGACGTCGGAACCGGTCGTGGTCCCCATCTCCATCATCGCGCAGGCCGACGCGCCGGACGTCACCGCCTCTTCGGAGGGCGGCCTGGAGGACGGCGGGCCCATCGCGCTGAACATCGACGCCACGGCGACGGCCCAGGACATCGCTGGCGAGGTTGTCTCTGTGACGCTCACGGATATTCCGGAGGGCGCGGTTCTCTCCGCCGGCACGGTGGACCCGGTGACGGGCGACGTGACCCTGACGCCGGATGAGTTGACCGGCCTGACCATCACCCTGCCGGAGGACTTCGATCAGGACTTCTCCTTGTCCGTCACGGCGACGGCCCAGGAGACGGACCCGGAGACG
>JANQIJ010000300.1 GCA_028282185.1 Rhodospirillales bacterium | reverse complement strand
TTCTTCGCCTTCCACACCAGCCTCCTCAAAAGCCAGTGTTGAATCATTGTTCGCAGATATCGGGAACCCCTGAAAACTTAATTTGTCACTACAGCCTAGTTCTTCGGCTGGTCGAGACTGGCAATGGGGCCGTCTTGCACCACGGTCGGCGGGACGCCGCCGCGAATTTCCGGCGAGATATCGGGAATGGGCGGCAAGTCGATGTTCTCGCCATTGCTGATCTCCGCCCGTCGTTTCTGACGATAAAGCGAGCGGATGGCCGCGTAATAATCAACCGACGTCTTCTTGATCTGGTCCAGTTCTTCAACGACGTCCGCGTATTCGAGAATGCCGTCGACCACGTCCAAGGCAATGTCGATTTCGGTTTCGTCGATGTTCTCCAGGTAATGGCCCAGCGGATCAAAGTAGGAATCGACCAAGAAGCGCCCAAGCGCATCGCGCGGGCTGGACGGACCCAGGACCGGCAAAACCAAGTAAAAACCTTCGCCAACGCCCCATACGCCGAGCGTCTGGCCAAAGTCCTCGGACTGGCTCTCAAGGCCCATTTCACCGGCGACATCCATAAGGCCCGCAGCACCGAACACCGTGTTGATCATCGCCCGAACAAAGGTGTTGATGGCGCGCTCGAACTCGCCTTGCAGAATATTGTTCACGAAGGTGATGGGTTCGGACAGATTGTCGAACGCATTCTTCAAGGCGCGGCGACCGTTGGCCGGCACCGTTTCGTTATAGGTTTCGGCGATCGGCCGCAAAACAGCTTCTTGCAGGCCTTCGTTGAAATTGAAAATCCGCCGGTTCAGCCCCTCCAGAGGGTCGTTGGCGTCGTCAGCCCCCTGACTGACCTGTGCCTCTGCGGTTGCGATCAGGTCGCGCCCATCGCTCAGCAGCCGCTCACCCGGATTGTCGGCAAGCGCCCCACCAACGGCCGCACCGCCCCATATCAAGATGGCCGCGCCAAAACCAAGCACTGAATTTCTCAATCGGTAAAACAAAGCCCAGCCTTCAAAAACCTGCTATGCTGGCACCCGGTAAATTGCCACCGGACGCAGGATCATGCGGCCCTCCCACACCCGCGACCGCATCTGGAATTAATAGGTCAAGAACGGGACTGTAGCAACCGCTTCAAATAAATATTTACTTTCGCTGCCTAAGGTCGCTATCGGTGGTCCGTTGGCAGGACTTCGATGGGGGTATCCCCTCGGGGTTTGGCGGGTGCGATGATCAAGGGGAGCGGGGATCAATGGCTTTTGTTGTTCGGGCCGTGCGAGGATCCTTCTTATTGCTGGTTGCCCTGTGGGTGGTGGCGACGCCGGCGCGTGGCGGTTCTGACTCTCCTGCCGGGGTCGTCGATGCCTTTCACAGCGACCTGCTCTCGGTCATGAAAGACGCCAAAAATCTTGGAATATCAGGACGTTATAAAAAAATTCTCAGCCAGGTAGATCGCTACTTTCATATGCCGCTGATGGTTCGGTTCGTCACCGGCAACCACTGGGCAACGGCCAGCCCCGACGAACAAATGGCGTTGTTGAAGGCGGCGCGCGATTTCAGCGCTGGGGAAATGGCCGTGTTGTTCGGCGGCTACAGCGGCGAGACCTTCAAGACCGTCCGTACCCAAGCCATCGAGGACGGCTCCGTGCTCGTCGAAACCGAACTCGTGCGTCCCGCCGACGATAACGTTACCGTGATCTATCGAACCCGCAAATTCAGCGAAAGTTGGCGAATCATCGATGTCATTCTTGATGGGAGCATCTCGCAGCTTTTGAAACGCAGGGGCGAGTACCGTCGGACCCTCTCGCAGTCCGGCATCCCCGGTCTGACCGCGTTGTTGCGGGCCAAGGCCGACGAGATTGTCGCCAACAGGGACAAGTGATCTTCGCGCGCGGGCTGGCGGGCTGGCGCGCAGGCCAGTCCACGCCTAGGTTAAGCGGACGATGAAAATGCCGTTCCGCCTGATCGTAGCCGTCTTGGCCATTTGCATGGCGCCGATCGCAAGGGCCGAAACGGACCCCGCGGCGCTCGTCACGGGGTTCCACGAAACCCTGATCGACGTCATGAAACGGGCCGACGAGTTGGGCGTCGAGGGTCGGTTTACGGCCCTTTCCGGCCCGATCGACAGAACCTTCCATTTGCCATTGACGGCCCGTCAATCGGCTGGGCGCCGGGCATGGAGGAAAGCCTCGGCGGAGCAGCAGGATGCGCTGTTGGCCGCGTTCCGTCACTGGACGATCAGCAGTTATGCCAGCCAGTTCGCGGCATACGGCGGCGAGAAGTTCCACACCGAAGGTCAAGCGCCCGGTCCGCGGGACGGCGTTGTCCTGGTCAAAACGGGTCTCACCATACCCGACGCACCGCCGGTCGCTTTCACCTACGTCATGGTCAAGCAATCGGGTCGTTGGGGCGTCTATGACGTGCTGGTCAAGCGCGGCACCACGTCGATCAGTCAATTGGCGAAACACATTTCCGAATTCAAATCAGTGGTTCGTGACGGGTTGCCGGCGCTCACCGCTGTCCTTCAGGCGAAATCGCGGGAACTTCTTCGGGACGGTCAACGCTAAGATTGCTTTTCATCGGTCGGCCCACCTTCAGGCTCCTGGACCGACGGCGGCGCGGCGTCCTCGGCCGCCGCCTTTCGCAACAAGCCCCGAACGGAATACATGGACCCTAGGGCAAAACCCCAGATCACGAAGATCAGCTCCCGCAACCGCTTGACCGCGGCGACGGCAACGCCGATTTCCGGTTTGCCGGTGACCATCGCGCAGAGCAAGATGAATATCCCGTCCTGGGTGCCCAAATTGGCCGGCACGAAAAACGTCACGGCCCGAACCATCTGGGCAACCGCTTCGATCATCCAGGCCTCGGCGAAGCTGACGGGCTGTCCCAGCAGGTGCAGGATCGCATAGGTCTCCAGCGCGCCGACCACCCAGTTGAGGAAAGACAGCGTCAAGGCCGGCAGAAACCGCTTCGGACGTTCCAGGTAATAGTGATGCAGGCGGTCCTCGACATCACGGATCGACTCCATCGCCGCGCCAAGCGCCCGGCCCAGGCGTGTTCGCATCAGGGCGGAACCGGTCGCCGAGGTCACCCGATAGCGCTGCGCGGCGAACACGACACCGATACCGAACGCGAGAAAGGCGAACCCTCCCAAGGCCATCCAGGCAAAGCCTTCCGGAATCTGCTCGTGATCGGCGAGAATGATCAGCCCGACCAGCATGAAACCGACGAGGGCGATCAGGTTGACGGTCCGCGCCAGAATGATGGAGGCGGTGCCTTCGCGATAGCTGACCGCATGATGTTCCTTCAAGAGAACAGCCTTCAACGGTTCGCCGCCGAATCCGCCCGCCGGCAGCACCATATTGAAGGCCTCGCCGACCATGCGGATGCGCCAGACCACATAAGACCATCGCGCCGTCAGCGGCAGCCGCAGGATCGCCAAGTGCCAGGCCATGGTGTCGATGTGAAAGGCCACCAAATAGATGAACAACACCAATACCAGGCCCCAACCGATGCCCAGTAGGCTGTCGAGGGCAAGGTCCAGGTCCACCCCCGCCAGAATCCACGCCAACAGGGCGAGCCCCGCGGCGACGTAGACGGCCTTCATCCAACGCATGTCGAGATCCTACGCGCGACCGTCATCGTTCCGGCCCGCCCGGGCCGCGCCGCAATGCCAAACAGGCCGGCAACATGACCAAAGTCGAGACAAGCGTCATGGCAATCGCCGCGGTCAGCAGAATTCCCATGCTGGCCGTGCCCGGATGACCGGACAAGGCGATCGAGCCGAACGAGCCGATCGTCGTCAATGCGCTAAACAGAACCGCGCGGGGTGTCGATGTCGTCAATGCCCCTGCCCCCGCTTGACGGTCACGCAGGATCAAATGAATGCCGCTGGCGACCCCCAGGCCGAACAGCAACGGCAAGACGATCACATTGGCGAAATTGAAAGGAACGCCGACGAGGGTCGAGAACGCGGCGGTCAAAAGTGCCGCCAGAACCAACGGCGCGAAGACCAACAAGACATCCGTCGGGCGGCGCAGAATTGCGAACAGGAACACCAAGATCGCCGTCACCGCGATCGCCCCGGCCTCGAAGAACGACCGCAGAACGGCGCGCCCCGCCTCAAGGATCGTCACCGGCGCGCCAGCCACCTGCGGCGCCACCCCGCGCAGTGCTTCGACAAACCGGGTCACGGCTTCGGGGCGGCGCATGTCGTCTTTGGGGCCGATCACAATCCGCGCGGTCCCGTCCGCCGCCAGATATCGGCGTTTGAGGTCTTCCGGCAGCGATTCCAAGGTCAATCCAGTGGGCGACATCGCCCGTCTTAGGCGGCCGAAGGTATCGGGCAAGGTCGACAGATAGGCCGTCTGTAGGCCGCTCAAGGACTCGTCCGGTAGTCCCTGCAAGGCCATCGCCAACCGG
>JANQIJ010000296.1 GCA_028282185.1 Rhodospirillales bacterium | reverse complement strand
GGGCCGCGCCCGAGATGTTCGAAGACTGGGATTTCCGGCATTTCCTGTTGCAGCCCATGGACGGCCCGGCGGCCGAGGCCAACCGACGGGCGGCGTTGGACTATTGCCTGGCGCATCCGCAATGGAGCTTGTCCCTGCAAACCCATAAGCTGCTGGGCATTGCCTGAACCGTCGCGGCCGGCGGAGCCGAAGATTTCACGTCGGCGGCTTGGCGGGCCGACGGGGTCGGTCCGGTCAAAGCCCGTTGATCAGGACCCAGAGCACCGCGGCCGGGGCGACGAAGCGGCAGATGAAGATCCACAGCCCGGCCAGCGGGAAGGCGCCGCCGCCCTCGGCCGAGGCTTCGCGGACGGCGCGTTCGGAAACGGCCCAGCCGACGAACAGGGCGATGATCACGCCGCCCGCCGGCAGCATGATGTTGGACGCCAGGTAATCCATGGCGCCCAAGATATCCTTATGGACCAGATTGACTTCGGCCCAGTCGGGGCCAAGGGACAGAACCTTGGCGATCGTCACGTCCTTCCAAGGGCCGAGCGACAGGGCCGAGGGCAGACCCAACAGCCAGATCACCGCGCCCATGCCGAGCGTTGCGGTGCGCCGGCCGATGCCGCGCTCGTCGATCAAATAGGCGACCACCGGCTCCAGGATCGACACGGCCGAGGTCAGGGCGGCGATGGCGAGCAACGCGAAGAAAAGGAAGGCGAAGACCGTGCCCGCCGGCATCTGGGCGAACACGGCCGGCAGGGTGATGAAGGTCAGGCCCGGCCCGGCGCCGGCATCGAAGCCGAAGGCGAAGACCGCGGGCAGCACCATCAAGCCGGCGATCACCGCGAAGCCGGTGTCCATCAGGGTGACCTGGACCGCGGTCTTCGGCAGATCGGCCGAGCGTTGCAGGTAACTGGCGTATGTCAGCATCGCGCCCATGCCGAGCGACAGGGAAAAGAACGCCTGGCCCAAGGCGGCATTGACCGTGTCCCAGGTGACTTTCGACCAATCGGGCGCCAGGAAGAACTGCAGGCCCTTGTCCGCGCCCGGCAGGGTCACGGCGCGGACCGCCAGGATGACGACCAGGATCGCCAGCAGCGGCATCAGGACCCGGGCCGCGCGCTCGATCCCGCCCTGGATGCCGCCCAGGACGATCCATACGGTGAGCACCATGAACAGGGCGTGGAACCCGATCACCCCGACCGGTTCGGATATGAAGGCACCGAAGGCCGCGCCCAATACCTGCGGATCCGACGCCGACAGGCCGCCGGTCAGCGCCTTGATCGCATAGGCGATGGTCCAGCCGCCGACCACGGAATAGAACGACAGGATGACGAAACCCGCGGCCACCCCCATGAACCCGGCAACCGGCCAGACGCCGCCGCCCAATTGCCGGAAGGCGCCGACGGGGTTGCGCTGGGCCGCGCGGCCGACGGTGAATTCGGCGAGCATGACGCTCAGCCCGATGGTCAGAACGAAGCCCAGGTAGAGCACCAGGAAGGCGCCGCCGCCGTTCTGCCCGGCCATGAACGGAAACTTCCAGATGTTGCCCAGGCCGACGGCCGAGCCGGCGGCGGCCAGAACGAAGCCCAGGCGGGTGGCGAAATGGTCGCGGGCCATCGGTTGCGCGCTCCTTCGGTGGTTGGGCGTGGCGTCAGAACAACCGCTGGGCGATCACCAGGGTCAGCGGCACGGTGACGAGGCTCAACAGAGTTTGCACCGTAATCATGCTGGCCGCCAAGGGGGCGTCGCCGCCCATCTGCCGGGCGATGGTGAAGGCCGAGGAGGCGGTCGGCATGGCGGCGAAAATCGCGATCACGTAGGCCGCCGTCCCGTTGACGCCAAGGATATGGCAGAGGCCCAGGGCCGCCGCCGGGAAAACCAGGAACTTTCCGGCGGTCGACCAGCAGAGCGGCAGAACCTCGGCCTTCATCGAGCGGACATGGATGTTGGCGCCGACGGCCAGCAAGACGATGGGCAGGGCCGCCCGGCCGAGCAATTCGGTGGAGTCGTGAACCACCGGAATGCGGCCGACGTCCAACATGTTCAGGCCGACGCCGAGCCCCACGGACAGGATCAGCGGGTTGCGCGCCAGGTCTTTCAGAAGACTGGCGGTCATGTTGCCGGCGCCGGCGCCACCTCGGCGCAGCAAGACGTTCATCAGGCCGATGACGACGATGTTCGTCGGCGGGATCAGGATGGCCGTGACCAACGTGCCGAAGATCAGGCCTTCGGCACCGAACAAGCGGTCGGCGATGGCCAGGGCGATAAAGGTGTTATGCCGGGACGCGCCCTGAAGAATGCTGGTGCCGACCTGGGGTGTCAGGCGGAACAGCGGCTGGGCGAGCAGACCGAAGGCGACGGCCGTGGCGAAGCCGCCCAGGACGATAATCGAATAGGTGCCGACGAAATCGCCGGAAATCTCGTTCGTCGATGTTTCGTAGAACAACAGCGCCGGGAACAGCACCCAATAGACCAGCTTGTCGTTCAGGTTCCAGAACTCGAGACTGGGAATGCCGTTCCGCCTGAGCAGGTTGCCCAGGACGATCAACAGAAAGATCGGGATGATCGACCAGAAGATTTCGAACATGGCGAAACGTCTCGCTTGTGCCGGCGCCTTGCGCCCCGGCGGTTTGGCCGCCGGTCAGAAGGTCGCGCGGCGGATAAAGTTCAGGCCGATCAGAAACAGGTAGATCAGCATTGCCTTTCGGAACATGTCTTCGTTAATGAACTTGCGGATGATTTCGCCGATGAAGAGGCCGGCCATGCCGGGCAGGCAGGCATAGATCGACAAATTGACGTTGGAGGGGTTCAACACGCCGTTGGCCCAATAGAAAGCGGTCAGCGGCAGGGCGCCTGAAAACCAGATCAGACTCACCGTGCGCACCCATTCGTCCTTGGTCAGGCGCAGGGTCACCAGATACATCATCAAGACCGGCCCCCAGACCGTGGTGATGCCGCCCAACAGCCCGCCCACCGCCCCCGTCAGCGGCGCCAGCCAAGCGCGGGTCACCGGGCCGGGGACCGGCCGTTCGGGCATCCAAAGGGTCGAGGCCGAGAAGATCACCACGACCACGCCAAGCGCTGCGAACAGTCCTTGCGTGTCCAGGTTCGCGAGCAGTTGCGAGCCAAGGAACAGGCAAAGAAGGAAGGCCGTCAACATCGGCCACATCCAGCGGATCGGCTCCAGGATATTGCCCGCGCGTAACGCCTGCCACAGGTTGGTGATCAGGATCGGCACAACCAACATGGCGATGGAGTCCTTGGGCGGCAGCATGTTGAAGGTGACGATGATCGACAATGTCACGATCGGCAGTCCGATGCCGGCGATCCCCTTGACCGTGCCGCCGATGGTCATGGCGATCGAGATCAGGGCGATGGTCTCGATGGGATGGCCAAGCAGCGCCGGCAGCCGGTCCAACATGCTAGGCGACGGCCCTGAACCGATCGACGGACAGACGGCTCAACCGTTCCTGATCGATGAGACGGGGCGGCTCCGGCGTCAACACCATCGCCCCATCGCTGACCGTCAGCGGGGTTTCGAACAGCATCGTCCCGGGTTTCAGGAAGCCGTTCATTTCACCGGCATTGGTAATCAGGCCGCGGGCGACGCAAGCCTCCATCCAGCAGCCCGGATCGGCGGCGACGCCGTTGCCGAGAACCGGTTCCATGCCCAGGTCGCGGATCCGGGAGAGCTGCGCCGCCAGTGCCTCCAGGGAACCGGCCTTCATCAATTTCAATTTGATGTATTTGGCTGAGCCTTCCTGGGCGGCGCGTTCGATCTCGGCGGTGCCGTAGATGCTTTCGTCCAGCATCATCGCCACCGGCGCGATTTCGGCGACGGCCTTGGCCGCGGCCCAGTCGTCCATATGGCAGGGTTGTTCGAACAGTTCGATGCCCGCGGGATCGATGGCGCGGGTGAAGGCCAGGGCATCGTCCCGGGAAAAGCCTTGGTTGCCGTCGATGCGCAGGCGCGCACGTCCGGCCACCGCTGCCTGAATGAACGCCAGCCGTGCCGCGTCCGCCCGCCAATCGAAGCCGACCTTGACCTTGATGGTGTCGTAGCCGGCGGCCAGGTGGCGTTCCAGCTCGGCCGTGATCCCGGCCTCGTCCGTGGCGTTGAGGATCGCCAGCAGCGGCACCGGGGTTTCTTCCTGGACCGACAGCAAGGGGTTGCCTTCGGCCATTTCCACGGCGGTGACCAGCGCCGTCACGGTGAATGGCGTGAATTCATGGTTGGCGAGCGCCGCCGCCTTGGCCGCTCCGGCCTCCAGGCCGGCCATGGCGCGGGCCAGGCGTTGCGCCTCGGCCCAGGCACCGTCGATGGTTTCCGGCGTGTAGCCGGTAAGGATCGTCGCTTCGCCGAAACCCGACTGTCCGGCGTCTCCGCGGACTTGGACCAGCACCGTATCGAAGGCATGGACCGGTCCGAAGGCCAGCTTGTAGGGCTGGGTCAGCGGCAGTTCCAGACGGTCCAGGGTGATTTCCCCGAGGTGCATGTCACGTCACCTTAACTGGCGGCCGGGCCTAAGGAATGCTCTTATCCGTGGCCGCGGGGGTGAACGAGGATGGGCGCGGCCAGACCCTTGGTCTATACTGTGCCACTGCCCGACGGGCAACCTCGGCTCCTGGGACGGATGGACGGCATCTTGCTGCCGGCGCCGAGGAAAACCAGACCATGGATGAAGAACGCATGACTGACAGCGACAAGCCGAAGACTGGCACGACGCCTGAGAGCAAGCCCGCCGAGCCGGCCAAGAAACCCACGCCCGCGACCAAGGAAACAGCGGTTAAACCGGCGGAATCCGGGGCCAGGCCGGTGAACGCGAAAACCGACAAACCGCAACCCGCTTCCGCGCCTGGTGGCGATCCTGCGGCGGCAGGCGCTCAGCCCGGTGGCGGGCCGGCCGCGGGCGGCGCGCCGCGCACGCGCGACGAAATGCCGAAATCGGGCGGGTCTTGGAAGATCGTTTCCTTGGTCCTGTTCGTGGTCGCTGGACTGGCCGCCGTGGCGGCGATCGACTACCGCAGCGACCTGGAAGCGGCCAATTCGGAAATGTCGATCCTGCAAAGCCAGGTAGCCGAGGAGCGCACGGCGCTTAAGGCCGCCCAGGAAAAGTTCGAACAGGAATCGAAGGGCGTGGCCGCCCAAGTGGCCGAGGCCCGGGCGGCATTGGCGGCGACCCAGGCGGATATTGAGAAACGGCGGGCGGAAGCGGCCGAATTGGAAGACAAGCTCTCGGGACTGTACTCGGAAACAGAGGCGGCGCTGAAATCGGCCTCGGAAGCGGCGGAAAAACAGGCATCGGCCCAGGCCGCGCTTGACCAGGTAAACGCCGAGCGGCAAAAAGTCGCCGGCTTGGTTGCCGCGGCGCGGCAGGAGCTGTCCGCACTGGAGGCGGAAGCCGACGGTCTGTTGCAGGGCATCAAGGATGCGCTGGGTAAAATTCGCGGGGCGTTGGAGAACTTCTAAGCGCTTGTCGGTACTTCACAGGTGGTAGCGCCCACGGACCGGTATCCCTGCCCCCGCCCGGGGGATGCTTGCGCCCCGCCGTCGTTTTCATGAAGATTAAGGCCTTGGCGCCCGCCGGTATCGCCGGGAAAACGCCATGACCCAAGGGGATTAAGGGTTCATGCCGCTATCGAAGTATCTGCCGAAGGAAATGGGCGCGGTCTCCGTGGCGCCGCTCGGGCCGGTCGAGGCGGGCAGTTATCAGTCGTTCTTCATCATCTATACGGCCGGAAAATTCGGGATCGACGACACCGGCGGTTTGAAGATCGTTCATCGCTCAGCGTCGGACGCGGGCCGATTGCAGATGGACAACCCCGAGGCCGCCAATTATGTCACCGCCCAGGCGTCGAACGGCGCCCGCTTGGAACTGGAATACGACATCAAGCGGAACTTTCGGCCGTGGAACAAGACGCTGGTCGTCAAGGTCGCGCGCGGCTTTCTCAGCGAGGGCGACCGGATCGTCGTTCGCATCGGGGATCGCCGGTTCGGCGGCCCCGGCCTGCGCATGCAGACGTTCCAGGAAGACGCCTTTCAGTTCCGCGTTCTGGTCGACGCCTTCGCCACCTATGACTTTGTCGAGCTGCCGGACCAGCCCTCGGTCAAGGTCGTGTCCGGCCCACCGGTCCTTTATAAGGCCGTGCTGCCGACCCTGGTCCGCACCGGCGAGACATTTCGCCTGGGCCTCAAGGGCGAGGACAAATGGGGCAACCCGTCGACACAGGCGGCGGAGACGTTCCGCCTGGCGGCATCGCGCCCGATCGAGAATCTGGCGCCGAAAATATCGTTCTATCCCGGACAATCGGCGATCGTCTTGGACGGACTGCGCGCCGATGAGGAAGGCGACCTGACCATCGACATGATCGATTTGGACGGCAATCGGGTGGCGACGTCCAATCCGCTGCGGGGCGTCGGGCCGGACGAGGGCGTCAGCTTCTGGGCCGACTTGCACGGCCAGACCCAGGAGACCATCGGCACCAACAACGCCCGCGATTATTTCGCTTTTGCCCGCGACCAGGCCTTCCTGGACGCCACGGTGCATCAAGGCAACGATTTTCAGATCACCGCCGATTTCTGGGCCGAACTGAACATGCTGTCCATGGAATTCACCCGCGACGGCCGGTTCATCGTCATCCCCGGTTACGAATGGTCGGCCAACACGGGTTTGGGTGGCGACCGCAACGTGCTTTACGCCGAAGAGGGGCGGCCGATCTTCCGCTCGTCCCATGCCTTGGTTCAGGATCGTTCAGACACGGCGTCGGATGCCCATTCCGTGGAGGAGCTTTTCACCCGGCTGGCGCGCGAGGACGTCGTTGTCTTCGCCCATGTGGGTGGGCGCTATGCGGACGTCCGGCGCGGCCATGACCGCCGGATCGAACGCTCGATGGAGGTTCATTCCGCCTGGGGCACCTTCGACTGGTTGGTCGAGGACGCCTTCGAAATGGGCTACCGCACGGGCATCCTGGCAACGTCCGACGGGCACAAG
>JANQIJ010000295.1 GCA_028282185.1 Rhodospirillales bacterium | reverse complement strand
GTCCGCCGATCGCGCTCGATCAGCCGGCAGGTCACATAGGTCTTGCCGACGCCGGTGCCGGACCCGGTGATGAAGAACGCGCCCAAGGGTCTATCCCGCCGTCCCGCCGGTGGCCATCGTTTCCGGCGCGGCCAGGACCTTGTGCCGGATCAAATCCGCCAGCGCGTCGATGTCGACGTCGGCATGTTCCGCCGTGAAGGTCAGGCGCAGGCGCGCCGTGCCGTCGGGCACCGTGGGCGGGCGGATGCCGATGACGAGATAGCCGGCGTCCGCCAGGGTCGCTTGCGCCGCCATGGTACGCTCGGTATCGCCGAGCACGATGGGGACGATGGGGCTTTCCGCTTCCGCCAATCCCATGCGCCGGGTGAAGCGCCGGGCCTTCTTCAGGGGCCTGGCCGCGTATTCCGGATCGCCCTCGATAACGTCCAAGGCTTTGAGCGCGGCGGCGACCACCCCCGGCGGCAGGCCGGTGGAATAGATCAACGTGCGGCAGCGGGTCTTGATCAAATCGATCACGGGCTTGGACGCGCAAAGATAGCCGCCGTAGCCGCCGACGGCCTTGGAGAGCGTGCCCATCTGCAACGGTACCTCGGCCTTGGAGCCGCCGATGAAGCTGGATCCCCGGCCGCCGGCGCCGACCACGCCGATGCCATGCGCGTCGTCGGTCATCAGCCAGGCGTCGTGTTTCTTGGCGAGGGCGGCCAGCTCATGGACCGGCGCCAGGTCGCCGTCCATGGAGAACACCCCATCGGTAACAATGAGACAGCGCGGGTGGTCGCCCCGGTGGGCCTTCAACAGATATTCCAGATGGTCCAGGTCGTTGTGCTTGAAGCGATGCTCGGCCCCTCGGGTCAGGCGGCTGCCCACCATGATGCAGGCATGGGCCAATTCGTCCGCCAGGACCAGGTCCCTCGACGACATCAGCGACGGGATGACGCCCGAATTGGTTAGGAACCCCGACCCCATGACCACCGCGTCCTCGGTCCCTTTCATGGCTGCCAGGCGGCGTTCCAGTTCCGGCAAAAGCGGATGATTGCCGGTCACCAGGCGGGACGCGCCGGAGCCGACGCCCCATTTCCGGGTCGCCTCGATGGCGGCCTGTTTCAGCGCAGGATGCTGCGAGAGGTTCAAATAATCGTTGCAGGAAAACGAGATGAACCGACGGCCGTCGCGCATGACCTCGATCGTGTCGGTGCGTTCGGTGACGCTCAGATAGCGGCGCAGGCCGGCTTCTTCCATGGGCGCCAGCTTGCCACGGGCGAATTCGTCAAGGGATCGGGACATGGGGTTCAGGCCGCTTTTCCAAATTTGTCAGACCATTCGGGCAGGACATGCAGTATAGCACCGGTCAAGGTCGCCAGGTCACCGTCGTCGATGCCATAGGCCGGGGTCAGGTAGACGATGTTGCCGAACGGCCGGATCCAGGAGCCTGCGTCGACGAAGCGCCCGCGCAGCCAGGTCAACTCCTCGAACGATCCGATGTCCAACTGGATCACGCCGATGGCGCCTTTTCCGCGCACGTCCTGGACGCCCGGGATATCGCGGCAGGGTGCCAAGCTCGGCACGAGCCGGTCTTCGAGTGCCTGAACCTGATGAAGTCGCGGTTCGTGCATGAACAGATCCAGCGACGCATTGGCCGCGGCGCAGGCCAGCGCATTGCCGGTGAAAGTCGGCCCGTGCATCAGGCAGTGTTCCAGCTTGTCCGATTGGAAGGCGTCGAACACCTTTTCCGAGGCCAAGGTCGCGGCCAGCGGCAGGGTCCCGCCGGTGAGCGTTTTCGACAACGTCAGAATGTCCGGCCTCACGGCCGCTTGATCACAAGCGAGCATGGTCCCCAGGCGGCCGAGGCCGGAAAAAATCTCATCGAAGATCAACAACACGTCATGGGTGTCGGCCAGGCGGCGCAACCGTTGCAGAACGCCCGGATCATGAAACAGCATGCCGCCCGCCCCTTGGACCAGGGGTTCGACAACCATCGCCGCGGTGCGGTGGCCGTTCTGCGCGAGAAGCTGGCTGAGCCCTTCCTCGGCCGCGCCATCGACCGGCAGGTCGGCCAGGAACTGGGCCGGGGCGACGCCCTGAAACGCGGCGTGAAAACCGTCCGCCGGATCGCAAAGCGACATGGTGGCGAAGGTGTCGCCGTGATAGCCGCCCCGGAAACTGATGAACTTGCTGCGCTGCCCCTGTCCCTGGTTATGCCAGTACTGGGCGGCGATCTTCAGTGCGACCTCGACCGCGACCGAGCCGCTTTCCGAAAAGAACACGCGGGGCAGGGCATGGTCGGTGAGCATCGAAAGCCGCTTGGCCAGGATGAAGGCCGGCTCATTGGCCAGTCCGGCCAGCATGACATGCGGCATGCGATCCGCTTGGGTCTTGATGGCATCGACGATATGCGGGTGGTTGTAGCCGTGGCAGGCGGCCCACCAACTGGCGACTCCATCGACCAATTCCCGGCCGTCGGCCAGGCGGATGCGCGTTCCCGACGTGGCCACCGCGGCTTGCGGCAGCGGCGATGTTTGCATCTGGGTATAGGGCATCCAGACATGCCCGTAGCCGTCGCCCAACCAATCGGGCGCGCCGCCGCCGCCGGTCATAGGGTCTCGGCGTCGATCGGGCCGATGTCTCGTGGCTGGATGCCAAGGCGGGCAAACAGCCGGTGGTCCTTGTCCGCTTCCGGATTGGCGGTGGTCAGCAGTTTCGCGCCCAGGAAGATCGATCCGGCGCCCGCCAGGAAACACAATGCCTGCATCTCGTCGCTCATTTCCTCCCGCCCGGCGGACAGCCGCACGGTGGAGGCCGGCATCATGATCTTGGCGACGGCGATGGTGCGGACGAATTCGATGGTGTCGACGGCGACGGGGCCACCCTTGGCCTGGGTTTCGGCCAGCGGCGTGCCTTCGACCCGGACCAGCATGTTGATCGGCACGCTTTCCGGATGGGGCCGCAGATTGGCCAGCGTCACCAGCATGTCGGCCCGGTCGCCGGTGCCTTCGCCCATGCCGAGAATGCCGCCGCAGCAAACCTTGATCCCGGCGTCGCGCACGGCCTGCAGGGTGTTCAGGCGGTCGTCATAGGTCCGCGTGGTGATAATCTCCGAATAGAAGCTCTCGGACGTGTCTAGATTGTGGTTGTAGTAATCCAGCCCCGCATCGGCCAGACGGGCGGCCTGGGCCGGGGTCAACATGCCCAGCGTGACGCAGGCTTCCATGCCCATGGCGCGGACGCCCTCGACCATGGTGCAGATCGCATCCAGATCCTTGTCCTTCGGTGACCGCCAGGCGGCTCCCATGCAGTAGCGCGTGGCGCCGGATTTCTTGGCTGTCGCCGCCTCATGCAGAACGGCGTCCACGTCCATCAGTTTTTCCGCGCGCACGCCGGTATCGTATTGCGCCGCCTGCGGGCAATAGGCGCAATCTTCCGGGCAGCCGCCGGTCTTGACCGACAGCAGCGAGGCGAGTTGCACCTGATTGGCGTCGAAATGACGCCGATGCAGGGTTTGCGCGCGAAAAATAAGGTCGGCAAAGGGCAGGGCGAACAACGCGCGCGCTTCTTCGGCCGTCCAGTCGTGGCGCAGGGCCACGTCGCCGGCATCGCTGGGTTTGACTTCGTTCATGGCGTTTTTTCCCCGATCTCATCCTTGGGATAGGGGCCGGCCCGGGACCGGTCAAGCAAATTAGCACAAATTGCCGACTCCGCGCCGTCGTCACGGTTGACTGCCGGGGGGCTTTGCCTTACATAACCGCCTTCCGCGTGGCCGGGTTGGGTCGCGCCGCTTTTGTTTTTCAGCGCCATTGGCGCGCCGATCAGTTGAAGAGAAGACCATGTCCAGAGTTTGCGAATTGACGGGCAAGCGGGTGATGACCGGGAACAACGTGTCCCACGCCCACAACAAGACCCGCCGTCGGTTCCTGCCGAACCTGCAGGAAACCGGCCTGTGGAGCGATTCGCTTGAGCGCATGGTGCGTTTCAAGGTTTCCGCCAGCGCGGTCCGCACGGTCGAGCACAAGGGTGGCTTGGACGCGTTCCTGCTGGGTGCCCGTGACGTCGATCTGGCGCCGGCCGCCATTAAAATTAAGAAGCTCGTAAAAAAAGCCCAGGAGAAAGCGGCGTAGGCTGAGACTTATCTAGATTTTGCCCAAGGCAAAAAGGCCCGCGTCCCTCACCGGAGCGGGCCTTTCGTTTTTCAAGGTCCCTCCATCCCCCGAGAACCGGTCATCAAGAAGGAGACCCAGACAATGACCGACATGTCCTTGACCCAGATCCTGTTCCGTGACGCCACGCCCGCGGATGTCCGCGATATCGCCACGCTCTACCTCATGGCCTCCGGCGGTGTCGCCGAGGTCATCTGGGACGGTCTGCGCCAAGCCGACGAGGATGTGGTCGATGCCGGCGCCCGGCGCTACGCCCGCGTCGGTGAGGATTTTTCCTTTGAGAACTGTGCCGTTGCGGAAACCCGTGGCCGGGTGATGGGACTGCTGCACGCCTTTCCCATGCATGTCGATCCGGAATTCGACCCGTCGACCATGGATCCCGTGCTCAGGCCCTATGCCGAACTGGAGGCCGATGCCAGCTATTACATCGCCGGCGTGGCTTTGCGCGCCGAATGCCGCGGTCGCGGGATCGGCACGAAGATGATGAAACTGGCGGAGCTTCGCGCCATGACCCGGGGGTTCCGGCGACTGTCGCTGATCGCGTTCGAAGAGAACGCCAAGGCGGTCCGTTTCTATGAGCGGCTGGGTTACCGGACGGTGGATCGGCGCTTGGTGAAACCTCATCGGTTCATCCCCTACAGCGGGCACGTGCTGCTCATGGTCAAAGATCTATCGGCGGTGGGCATCGCATGACTCCCCCGGTGATCAAGACCGAGCGGCTGCGCCTGCGCCCCTGGAAAGAGGCCGACTTCAATGCCTTCCGAGCTTTCATGGCCGATCCCGAGGCGCAGGCCTTTCGCAGCGGCCCGGCCGACGCCATCGGCGCCTGGGCGCAGTTCTGCGCCAAGGCCGGTGAATGGGCCGTTTGCGGCATGGGTACATTGGTCATTAACGAGGCCGACGCCGACAGGGCGCTGGGCTACGCCGGTTTGTGGTCGGCGCCCTATCTGGACGAGCCGGAGCTTTGTTGGTCGCTGTTCGCCGATGACGGCCGAGGCAAGGGCTACGCGACCGAGGCCGCGGCCGGCATGCGCGATTGGGCCTATGCCGCGCTTGGTCTGCCGCCGTTGATGAGTTTCGTCCATCCGGAGAACCACCCGTCCCGGGCGGTGGCCGAACGCTTGGGTGCGCGTTGCTTGGGCGATACGACGCTCAGGGGCCAGCCGCGGCTGTTCTACCGCCATGTGGGGCCGGTCTAACGGCTCGAAAACAAGTCCGATATCTGAGACACTAAGGACAGGAGACACGGTCGCGATCAGCCCGGGGAATAGGTATGGACAGCCAGATGTCCGTCGGACGGTGCAACAGGCGCAAGCCCTCACTGGGGTTTAGCCGGATCGGCCTGGGCCTTCGCCAGGCGCTCTTGGCGCTGGCCGTTCTCGCACCGGTCGCCGTCGGGTCGGTGCCAACCAAGGCCGACAGCGCGTTGGCGGCATGGAAAAGCCACATGACACCCGCCGGCGAAGCGCATCTCGCCGGTGATTACGCCCTGGCCGAACAACATTATCGGGCGGCCTTGGCGCTGGCCGAACGGTTCGACACCGATGGCCGTTATTTGGAAGAGTCCCTGTCGGGGCTGGCCGGCCTGTACTTCGCCCAAGGCCAATATGCCGAGGCCGCCGTTTGGTTCCGGCAGGCAATCTCCATCGCCGAGGCGTTGTTCGATCCCGCCCATCCGAAGCACAGCGCCATTGACCTGTACCGCGACCTGCTGACCGAGGCCGAGGGCCTTAGTCGTGTTTCCGACGGCGGCGAGGACCCGCCGCCCCGAGGCGCGCCCCAGGCCGAGGCCCCCGCGTCCGGCCCATTGATTGCCCAAGCGCCGCCCGGTCAGACCGCCAATCTGACCTTTGCACCGTCACCGATGGTCTCGCCCCGCGCCGTACCGACGGCCCCGGCCGCTGCCCCATCGCCCGCCGCACCCATGCCGGCCGCGCCGACGGTCGCCGTTCCCTCGGGACCGATCGAACAAAGCCCTGTCGCCGCGCCGGAACCGTTGGATTACCAACCGGTGCCCCTGGTCG
>JANQIJ010000291.1 GCA_028282185.1 Rhodospirillales bacterium | reverse complement strand
ACGTCCACCCCGCCCGGCAATGCGGCGACGGCGACCCGCGCGCGGCCGCCCGTGGGCAGCAGGTCGTCCAATAGGGACTTCAAGGGATCCAGCAGGCGGTTCAAATCAGCAACCAAGAGCGGGCAGGCCGCAATGTCGATGACCCGGCGGTCGCGCCGCGCGAGAAACCCCACCGCCACCCCACGCGCCGTCTTGACGGCGGCGAAGGTCGCCCGGCGGCGGGATGCCGGCGGCACCCGGACAAGGTCTTCGACCCCGGGCGCGAGGCCGCGCCGGACCAAGGCCTGGACCAGCAGCTCGCCTTTCCAGGCGCGATAGGTCGCGTCCGGCAAGTGCTGTGTCGAACACCCGCCGCAAGTTCCGAAATGGTCGCAAATGGGCGCCTGACGCGGCCCGTCTTGCAGACGATCGAGGACGCGGGCCTCGACCCCGTCGCCCCGAGAGGCCCCCAAGGCAACGCGCAAAAAATCACCCGGCGCGCCGTAGGGCACATAGAGGCGCCGGCCATCGGCGGTGGTGGCCAGACCGTCGCCCTGGGCGCCGACGGCGTCGATCGGAACGTCGACCGGGTCGCCCGACAAAACCGGGCGTTCCCGCCGCTTGGCTGGGCGGCGGCGGCGGGGGCGGGTGGGTTTAGCCGCCTTTGCCAACGTCGCCGACGAATTCCTGGAAGATATCGCCCGCCGCGGCGCTCAATGCCCGGACAAGGGCGGTCAGCGTCTCATCCGTCGGTGTGACGTCGCGGTTGTAGGACCGACTGGTCAGGATCGTGCTGTCGGACAGCCGCCGCAGCACGAGATTCATTTCAATAGCCCCCTTGGGCGCGCCGCCGACCACGCGTTCCAGCTTGACCACCCGACCGGTCACGGCGTATTGCGGGCGGGCGCGCATTTCCGGCGTCATCACCTTGTTGGCGATGCCGGCGGCCCGCAGGTAGGCGGTCAATTCGGCCTGCAACAGGATGCCCGGGGCCTCGTTCCAGAAATGGTAGTGATAGGCCTTCAATTGATGCGGGTTGTCCTGATGGCGATAGACGATGGCCCGTTGCGACAAGGCCCCGGTGGCAAGCAGGCGATCAACCTCGAGGACACCGTTCAGCAGACGGCTGCCCGAAGCCGCGGGCGCATCGACCTCCAAACGGTAGAAATGGTTTTCCGGGACGCTGGCCGTGCCGCCGCAAGCGGCGACCATACCCAAGATCGTCAGGGCCAAGGCCCGCGCACCGACGCGTTGCAGGAATGCCTGGGTCATTGTGCGCCTCCCGGCTGAACCTCGTCTGTCACCGGTTTGCTGTTCAACAACAGGCCCGGGCTTTGCCTGATCTGGCGGGAGAACTCCAGCATATTCCGCGACATGCCTTCCAGGTTCTCGTTGATCGCATCGACGCGGCGGGCGACGCTTTCGACCACATAGCGCGCGTCCTTGATCGATCGGTTCAAATCCCCGTCGTTCTTGCCGACCATTTCGTTGAGCGATCCCAGGAGCTTTTCGCCATTGACCATGGCCGCGCGCGCGTCCTGGGTCGCCTGGTTCATATTGGCCAGGGTCTGTTCCAACAGTTTCCGGTTGGCGGGCGTGAAGGTCTCCTTCATCTGAGTGCTGACCAATTTCACGTCGCTGGCGATCAGTTCCATGTTGTCGATGACGATCGGCACGCGCTCCGAGATATCGGCGACCAAAAGAGACGCGTCCTGGATCAACAGCTTCAGGTCGGCCGCCAGATCCTGGCCGTCGCGATCGAGAATCCGGTTGATCTTCAGAACGCCCGCGTTGACGTTGTCCAACAGCGGCTCGAGGCTTTCCTCGGACAACACGCCGAGCTTTTCCGCCACCGTGGCGACGGCGGCGAACAAGTCGCCGCCCTCGACCGACTTGACCTCGGCACCGGGCACCAGGGCGTTGGGGCTTACGCCCGCGGCGACGCTCAGGGTGACCGCCGCCAGCAAGCCCGGCGCGGCGATCCGCACCAGGCTGTCTTCGGGAATCTTCCAGCCTTCCTGGACTTCGAAATCGACGCGAAAGCGCATCCCGCCGGCGGTCGGTTCCGGCGTCACCGTTTCAACCTGACCGATGGGAAAACCCTCATAGACCACCTGGGTGCCGAATTTGACCCCTGTGACGTTGGAATAATAGGCATGGTAGCCGTCCGTCGCGCCAGTGCGCCCGGTCAGCACGGCAAGCGACACGATCAGCCCGGCGATCATCGCCAGGACGAAGGTGCCGACCACCAGATAATTGATCTTGTTGCTGCGCATGTCGTCTTTCCGGTCCCGTCGTCATAAGGGCCTATAGGCCGGCCCGTCCCCCGTCAACCGGTTGAGATAGGTCTCCGCGTCCATGTCGTCGTCCTCGGCGACCCGGTTCAGAAGGTTCTGGATGCGTTGGTTGCCGCTTGCCCGCAGTTCGTCCGGCGTGCCGATGAACAGGATTTCCCCCCGGTCGAGCACGGTGATCCGGTCGGCGATCTTGAAGGCTGAGTCCAGTTCATGGGTGACGACGCAGACCGTCATGCCCAGGGCATCGCGCAACAGCAGGATCAGATCGTCCAATTGCGAGGCCACCACGGGGTCCAGGCCCGCCGAGGGCTCGTCACAGAACAGGATCTTCGGGTCCATGACGATGGCCCGGGCGAAGGCGGCGCGCTTGATCATGCCGCCGGACAGCTCCGACGGCATGAGATTCTCGAAACCGCCCAGTTCGACCACCTGCAGCTTCATGCGGACCATGATCTCCATGGTCTTGCGGTCGAGCGCCGTATGCTCGAACAAGGGCAGCATGACGTTCTCGCCCACGGTCATGGAACTGAACAGCGCCCCACCCTGGAAGGCGACGCCCAGCTTCTGGCGCAGCTCCACCAGTTCGACGCCGCTCAATTCGTCGATGTCGTGGCCGAGAATCCGCATGGAGCCGGAGGTGTGATGCTCAAGCGCCATGAGATGGCGCAGGAGTGTCGACTTGCCCGACCCCGAGCCGCCCATGATCACCATGATCTCGTCGGCGCGCACGTCCATGGAAACGCCCTTCAGGATCATCCGCTCGCCGTAGTGGGTGACCAGGTCACGGACTTCGATCACGTTCTTGGACGGCGGATCACCGGTCGTCGCGGGTTGTCCGATTTCACTCATGCGCGCCTCCTCAACCCCGCGTGACGACGAATGCGAACAGCATGTCCGTGACGATGATCGCCGATATGGACTGAACCACGGCCCGGGTCGTCGCCTTGCCGACGCCTTCGGCCCCGCCCTGCACCGAGGCCCCGTTGACCACCCCGATGACGGTGATCAGCACGGCGAAGATGACGCTTTTGCCGAGGCCGTGCATGAGGTCGTCGACGCTCAGAAGTTCGATGGTTTCGTCCATATAGGCGGCCAGCGAAATGCCCAGGTCCAGGTTGACATAGACGCCGGCGAAGAACAGGGCGACGAAATCGGCGAACAGGGTCAGCGCCGGCAGCATGATCAGCATGGCGATCAAAGCCGGCACGACCAGGAAGCGCACCGGGTTGATGCCCATGACGTAGAGCGCGTCCACTTCCTGATTGATCTTCATGGTGCCGATGCGGGCCGCCAGGGCCGATCCGGACCGGCCGGCGATCACGATGCCGGTAATCAGCGGCGCGAACTCGCGGACCACGGAAAAGGCGATGCCGACGGTAACGCGGCTTTCGGCGCCGAAGATGCGCAGCGTATGGATGCCCTGGATCGCCAGCATCATGCCGATGGTCGCGGCCAGAAGCGCGATGATCGGCACCGCCTGGATGCCCACGGCCATCATCTGTTCGAATATGGCGCCCAGGCGCACGGGCTGTTTTTCCCGCCTGCCGAACAGCAGCCAATAACCGCTTTCCACCACCATCATGGCGCCCAGGCCGATTTCCTCGACGCCGGAAACGGCGGCGCGGCCGACCTTGTCGGCGGTGCGTTGAAACGCGTTCGGGGTTTCCGCGTCGGCCACCGGTTCGCCGGTCCCTAGCCGGCGGCGCCGACGGCGGCGTCGCGGCTGTCGTGGATCGGAAAGACGCTGTCCAGGCGGGCGAGCTTGAGCACGCGCAGCGCGCCCTCGCTGACCGCCGCCAGGGACAGGTCCTTGCCCCCCTTGCGGGCCGATTGCAGGGCTTCGACCAAGGAGGCCACGCCCGACGAATCGATATAGCCGACCTTGGCCAAATCGACGATCAGGGGCTTGCCCTGGCCGACGGCGGCCAACAGCGCGTCGCGCGCCGCCGGCGATGTCTGCAAATCGATATCGCCCTCGAATACGACGACCAGGGCCGCCCCCACGTCGATGATTTCGTGCTGCATGTTCTGTTCCCTTAAAAGCGTTCTTCGATGCCTGTTCCGATCAGGCGCCCCTGTCATCGGGCGCCTGGCCGGTCATGCTTTTCCTGAGTTGTAACAGATTTCCCACCCCGGCGGGAGGCGTCAGAAACCGCACGTCGTCCATCACCTCGCGGATGAAATGGGTGCCGAGCCCGCCCGGTTTGATATCCTCCAGATCGCGCGGCTTGATCGCCGCCTCGTCCACCGGCGGCGCGAAGTCCATGAGACGGACAATCACCTCGTCGCCCCGGCGCAACAGGTCGATCTCCATCTCCCCATCCTCACGCCCGGCATAGGCATGGCGGATCACGTTCTGGCAGGCCTCGTCGACGGCCAGGACCACGTCGAGCGCCACATCGGACCCGCAACCGGCATGGCCCAAGGCCGCGCGCAGGCTGTCGCGGACCACCTTCAACCGCCCGGGCCGGGCCGGCAGGCGCAGGCGCATCAGCCGTTCTTCCGCCACCTCCCGGTTCTCGGCCGCCGCCGCGCCGTCCCTTTCCCCGTCGTCCTGAATGCCGAGCAAGGTCAGATCGTCCCGCAGGCCGCCGTCCCCCGCCGTCACCGCGCCGACCACGGCGGCGATCCGCTCTGCCAGCGGCCGGCCATGGGTTTCGGTCAAGATCCGCCGCACGCCCGCGACCTCCAGTTCGTCACCGCTTTCGGTATAGCCCTCGGTCACCCCATCGGTGAAGACCCAGAAACTGCCGCCGTCCAACTTGATTTCCTGCTCGGGATAGCCGTCCGGCGTCGGCGGATCGGGCAGGATGCCCAGGGGCGGGCCGCCGGCGTCGAAGGCCTGGAATTCGCCATCGGCGGTCATCAGCAAGGGCGGCTCGTGCCCGGCGTTGGCGAGCGTCACGACCCCCCTGCGCGGATCGTAAACGCCACCCGCCATGGTCACGAACATGCCCCGGTGGGCGGTTTCGCAGACCTCGCGGTTGATCAAGGCCAGCAGGCGCCCCGGCGACAGCACCGATTTCCCCAAACAGCGAAACAGGCTCGCCGTCTTGGCCATCAACAGGGCCGCGTTCATGCCCTTGCCGGAAACGTCGCCCAGGTTGAAACAGATGCGCCCGTCCGACAGGCGAAAGAAATCATAGAAATCGCCGGAAACTTCCCGCGCCGGGGTGTTCGAGCCGCAGATGCGGTCCGCATCGACCTCGCCGGGCAACAACGAGCTTTGAATTTCCCGGGCCAATTCCAATTCGCGCTTGATCCGTTCCTGTTCCAACAGCGCGTCCGCCTGCCGCGTGTTGAGGATGGCGAGCGCCGCCGAAGCCGCCAAAGCCTCCAGGAAATGCAGGTCGTCCGGATTGAACAGACCGTCGCCGCCCCGCTTGTTGATCAGCTCGATGGCGCCGATGCGCGCGTCCTTCACGGTCAGGGGGGCGCAAAGGATCGACTTGGTGGTATAGCCGGTCTTCTCATCGACCCCGCCGAAAAAGTTCGGGTCCTTGGAGACATCGCGGACGATCTCGCCCAAATCGTTCTGCACGCAGCGACCGACGATCCCTTGATCGGCGCCGATCACCAGGCCGGTGATTTCCGTGGCGCCCACGCAGGCATGACAGGTCAGCTTTTCCGCCGCATCGTCCAGCAGGAACAGGGCCCCGCCCTCGGCATCGACGAAATCGGTGATATGGCCCACGGCCTTCAGCAGGGCCGTGTCCAGGTCGCGGGACTGGGCAAACTCGCGCGACATCTCGGCCAGGATTTCCAAGCTGGCCTGGAACCGGCGGGCGTCCTCGCGGGCGGCGTCCTCCGCCGCCATGGCGGTCACGGTCGACATGGCGCAACTATGCCCGGAACCGTCTGAAGGTGCGATGTTTTTTCTCTCATCCGGATGGTCGCCCGATGGCCCGGCGGGCCACGCCGCGCCGGCCAAGAACCCGATCCTGGACAAGGTCGATGACTTCTGCCGGCGCATCGGCGTCGGCCATCGCAAGCCGTCGAGCGATATATCCTACATGGGTAACTTCCCCGTTGGCGGAGTATTCAATCGAGAGAGAGGGTAAACAGCCCCCCCTGACGGTCGTCAGCGGTTGATCGTCAGGGGGCGCCCGGCACCGAGGCGCTGATCTACCCAAGCGCCTTTGTCCGCTATTTCGATCTGTCTTTCGGGCTCGCCCTGAACTCGGTCGCGGAGGAAATCTTTTTCCGGGGCGTCCTGCTGTTCTACATCGCGCGCGCAGTGCCCAGTCGGTGGGTTGCGGCGATCCTCTGCTCCTTGGTCTTCGCCGGCGCGCATTGGTCGCACGACGTTGCGTCGCTGATCCACGTCTTCATCGGCGGCTGCATTCTCTCGGCCTTGGTTTTCGCGACCCGGTCGCTGTTTCCGGGAATTGCCGTGCATTACCTGAATAACCTGATCAACTCGGTCTGAACCCGCTCAGCGAAAGCCCAGGCCCGCCTCCGGGGCGTCGGGGTC
>JANQIJ010000273.1 GCA_028282185.1 Rhodospirillales bacterium | reverse complement strand
ATGACAAGCTTCGACCACCGCTCGCCCCAAAGGTTCTCCGTCGCCTTCGCGCTGTCGGCGAAGCGCAGCCACTCGACCAGGTCTTCGACACGTTTGGTGATGCGCCCGTGCACTTCGCCGCAGCGGTAGACCGTGTAGGCGTCGCCCCTAAGCGGCACGTTCCGTTGGACCAGGCCGGGTTCCTGCAACTCCACCGAGATCGTGCTCGCGATGCAGCCGACCGTTCGGCCCCAGCCGACGACGCCGGCAAGGCGCTCTTCGTTGATGCAGTTCTGCAGCGAGACGCAGAACCCTTCCGGCGCCAGATACTGTTTGATCAGCGCCGCGGCGAATTCGGTGTCGTAGGACTTGGTGGAAATGATCGCGATGTCGATCGGGTCCTGCTTCGAGAGGTTCTGGACCTCCGTGACATGCATGGCCTTCACCGGAACCACATAGTGCTCCTGCTCTGTCACGCCGCGCAGTTCGAGACCCTTGTTGTTCATAGCGTCCACGTGATCGGGCCACGCATCGATGAAGGTGACGTCGATCCCGTTGCGCGCCATCTGCCCACCGGTATATCCGCCGACGCCACCGGCGCCGATAACGGCCACGCGTTTTCCCATGATGTCCTCCCATACGGGCACAGGCCCTTACAGGAATGATACCCGCCGGGCCCAGCGGCGCAAAATCCCGGGAGGGATCAGCCGCCGATAGGCCCGCCGCCTTGCTTGGTGATGACGACGATGGAGGGGCGGGGCGGGATGCCATCCTTGAAGTCGGGCCAGCGCGTCGCCGGGTCCTCGAAGGTCGACCGGCGCCCGAACGCCGCGTAGCGCTTCGTGCCGTCGGTGCCCGGGTGCTGCACGGCCAGGAACAACGTCTCGCCGTCCGGCGTGAAGCAGGGGCCGCAGAGCTCCGCGCCGACCGGGACGCGGAAGAACATCCGCCCGGTGCCGCGTTCGGCCCCCGAGGTCGCGAGCGCCCAGAGACCGTCCGCCGTTCCCGAGGCGCGCGACCAGTTTCCGCCCTGATCGGTGGCGATCCAAAGCCGGCCTTCGGCATCCACCGCCGCATTGTCCGGACAGGCGAACCAGCCGTTGGCCGATGTGTCGGGATGCCAGATCGCCCGCGTTTCCGGGCGGTTGGGATTGCCGCACTGTACCAGGATGTCCCACGCGAAGGTCGCGGCGGCATGATCGCCGCCCGGCGGCGACAGTTCGACGATCTGACCCCAGATGTTCTTTTCGCGGCGGTTGACCGTGTCGGTATTTTCCGCCTTGCGCCGGCTGTTGTTGGTCAAGTTCAGATAGACCTTGCCGGTCGCCGGGTTGGGCTGTACGTCCTCGGGCCGGTCGAGCGGGGTTGCCCCCAACAAATCCGATGCACGGCGGGTCTCGATCAGGACATCGGCTTGACTGGAAAACCCGTTGTGCGGGGTCAGCGGTCCTTGGCCCCACACCAGATCCAGCCATGTCATGCTGCCGTCGGCCTCGAACCGTGCGACCGAGAGCGTCCCGTTGTCCAGCAGATCCATGTTTGCCTGCCGGTTCTCCGGATCCACGCGGTCGCGGCTGACGAAGCGGTAAAGATAGTCGAAGCGTTGATCGTCGCCGGAATAGATCACGACCCGGCCGTCGCCATTTACGACGGTCTCGGCCCCTTCATGCTTGAACCGGCCGAGCGCGGTGCGTTTGACCGGCGCCGACGCGGGGTTTAGTGCGTCGACCTCGACGATCCAGCCGAAGCGGCTGGGCTCGTTCGGCTCCTTGTCGATGTCCCAGCGCCGGTCGGCCCTACCCCAGGCGTAGCGGCCGGTGGGCAAGCCGTACCGTTTGTAGTTTCGATGTTCCGGATGGCCTTTGAGCGATCCGATGAAGTAATGGTTGAAGTTCTCCTCGGCCATCAAGTAGGTGCCCCACGGCGTGATACCGCCGGCGCAATTGTTGACGGTGCCCAAGACGCGGGTGCCGGTCGGGTCCGCGGAGGTTTTCATCCGGGCATGGCCCGCGGCCGGCCCGGAAATGCGGATCGGCGTGGACGCCGAGATCCGGCGGGCATAGGAACTGCCGTTGTCGACGGACCAACGCCCGTCCGCTCCGCGGGCGATCTCGATGATCGATCCGCCATGCGCCGCCATTTCGACCTGGATGCGGCGGGTATCGCTGAACCCGCTCGGGAACATCACAGGGGCGCTGGTGTATTCGTGGTTTACGCAGAGCAGGCCGCGGTTCGGGGACTTGGACCCATAGGGCAACGGCACGAAGCCGACGAAATCGTTGTTGTAGCCGAATTGCCGCGCTTGCCCCTGAGGCGTCTGGTCGGCGGGATCGAACGCCGGTGCGTCGGGCAGAACCGGATCGCCCCACCGGATCAGGATGTCGGCGTCGTAGCCGGGGGAAACATGATGCGTTTCGTCAACGCCATGCTCTATCTCGGCGAAATTGAAGGCACTTTGGCCGGCCCGTGCCGGCGATTCCAGAACGCCGAGCAGGCTGTTGCCCGTCATGGCGGCGATGGCGGCGGTGCCGAGCGTGCCGCGGATCATGTGGCGCCGGCTGAACCGCGTGGCGATGATGTCGCCCAGCGCCGGGGCCGTGCTGGGATTCGAAGACGTATCGTCCGGATCTTTGGCGTCTTCCGGGCCGGCATCGAAACGGGGTGTGTCGGTCATGTTTGGCGCTCGGATGTCTTCGTCATATGCTGCGGCTTGTTCGGGGAAAACACTAGCAGCAATATATGACGGACTGTTGGCGCTGCCATGACCTTGGCGTTGCGTCGTCCCGGTATGTTCGAAAATACGACTGAAAAGGACAAATCATGGTGGATCTCGTCAACGAATTGGACGGAAAAGTCGCAATCGTCACCGGCAGCGCCCGCAACATCGGGCGCGCGACCGTCGAGGAACTGGCCCGTGCCGGGGCGTCGGTGGTGGTCAACGCCGTACAGGCGAAGGATTTATGCGAAGAGGTGGCCGAGGGAATCAACGCCGCCGGCGGAAAGGCGATCCCCGTTATGGCCGACATCACCGACCCCGACGCGGTTCGCGCGATGGCCGAGACGGCGGTTAAGGAATTCGGCGGTATCGACATCCTCGTCTGCAATGCGGCCAACCGGTCCAATACGCATTTCGACGACCTCGATTGGGAGACCTGGCAGCGGACCATCGACATCTCGATTCACGGAACGTTCCATCTGGCCAAGGCGGCGGTCCCGGCGATGAAGGAACGGGGCGGCGGTTGCATCATCGGCGTGGGCGGCATGTCGTCGCTCAAGGGGTCACGGGGCCGGTCGCATGTGATGGCGGGGAAGATGGGCCTGAACGCCTTCATCCGCGGGCTGGCCCTCGATCTGGCGGAGTTCAACATCCGGGCGAACCAAGTCGTCGTCGGCACCTTCGATACCGTGCGGGAGAACAACCCGTCGTCGGCACAGACGCCGTCGCTGGCGGCCAACACCGCCATCCCCTTGGGCCGCAAAGGGTATCCGCAGGACATGGCCGACCTGATCCGCTTCCTCGTCGGCCCGGGTGCGGCGTATATGACCGGTCAGACGGTGCACAGCAACGGCGGCGCCTATATGAACTTGTAGGGACGGTCGGGCAACGAGAACCCCTATGACCTGAAAGAGGTTCAAACCGTGATCGAACAACAGCGACGACGTTGCAACCCCGATTATGGCTCAACGCTTTCCGGGGTGTTGGGGCCGGCCAGTTCATTTCCTTCAGGGCTGCTGACAAATGACCGATAAGCCGAACGTCATCCTGATCATGACCGACCAACAGCGGTTCGATTCGATTGCCGCTCTCGGGGCGGATTGGATGCAGACTCCGAATTTGGACCGCCTCGTCCGCGAGGGGGTTTCTTTCTCGAATTGCTTCGTGAATTCACCGGTCTGTGTCACGGCGCGGGCCAGCTTGTTCGCCGGCAAATACCCGCACAAGACCGGCGTCTTCCATAATTTTCAACCGTGGGAACCGGTTTGGGTGCGGTGGTTGGCCGACGCGGGCTATCACTGCGTCAACATCGGCAAGATGCATATCAACCCCTATCAGGCGATGGGAGGTTTTCACCAGCGCTTCGTCGTCGAGAACAAGGACCGCCCGTTGTTTTTGGATGAACATGCCCGGGCCTTCTACGACGAATGGGACAAAGCCCTCAAATCCCACAACATCGTCAAGCCTTCGCGGTACAACCGCTACGCCAAGGATCCCGACGGCTACGAAAACGCACTCGGTTGCTTCGTATGGGAGGACGACGAACAACTTCACTCCGACTTCTTTGTCGGAAACACCGCCAAATGGTGGATCGAGGACCGTCAGTCCGAAGCGCCGCTGTTTCTGCAAATCGGCTTTCCCGGCCCGCATCCGCCCTACAATCCCTCGACCCGCTTTCTGGCGATGTACGCGGATAGCGAGATTCCGGTGCCGGAATTGACCGCGGCGGAACTCGACCGCCAGCCGAAGGCGCAGGAAGCGTTGCGGCAAAATATGATCGACTTCAACTTCGACTCGATTCGCTGGAAACGCCTGCCGACACCCGAAGAGATCCTGAAAATCCGACGTCACTACGCGGCCAACGTCACGATGATCGACGAGAAGGTCGGCGAGCTCATCGCCGTACTGGAAGACAAGGGGTATCTCGACAATTC
This sequence comes from Rhodospirillales bacterium, assembly GCA_028282185.1. Taxonomy (GTDB): domain Bacteria; phylum Pseudomonadota; class Alphaproteobacteria; order Rhodospirillales; family Casp-alpha2; genus UBA1479. Next base: position 304 of record JANQIJ010000273.1, on the reverse strand, counting down.
GATCGTCATTTTCACGTCGGATCATGCCGATGCCCTCGGCGACCACGGCCACATTCAGAAGTGGACCATGTACGACAGCGTTCTCCGCGTGCCGCTCATCATCTGGGCGCCCGGAATGAATTTGAAGCCGGCCAACGTCGACACGCCGATTGAATTGATGGATGTGGCGCCGACCATTCTCGAGGCCTGCGGCGTCGATATTCCCGGTGATTTTGACGCACGGTCGTTGTGGCCCACGCTCAAGGAGGGAACGCCGCCGGGCGACGGCGTCGTCTACGCGGAGCTTGCCCGCGATCACATTCAA
>JANQIJ010000257.1 GCA_028282185.1 Rhodospirillales bacterium | reverse complement strand
GGCCTGCGTCGCCGCGTAGGTCGCATCGCCGATCTTGCGGTTCTCCAGCATCTCGCGAACGAAGGCATGGATCTGGGCAAGGTCCGCCGCCGCCGGCGCCCGACCTTGGCGCAGGGCTTCGATGTCGGCTTCGGACACCCCTTCCTTCCCGGCGATCCGCGCATGCGCCCAGAACTCGTAATCCGCCTGCCAATACTGGCCCACGGTCAGGATCGCAACCTCGCGCACCGGTCCCGAAAGCTTCGACCGAAAACGCAGCATCTCGCCGAGCCGCTGAGCCGCGTCGCCGATGGCCGGCGCATACATCAGCGGGTTGAACGGGCCGCGCAGGCCGCCTTCGGCGTCGACGAAATCGGCCAAGGGACGGTCGGCGCCGCGCAAGCCGCCGGTGATGTTGTCGAACAGGTCCGCTTGTTCGGGGGTCATGGTCTCCCGCGTCACGGGGGCGAGGCGCCGCATGGTTTGTCTCCTTAATCTTGCCAAGGCTTGCCTGGCCAGGGTTCCGCTTTGCCGGGATGTGGTTCCACCAGGATGTCGTTCGGACGGGGGGCGCCCGCGCGTTCGGCCGAATTGCGGGCGCCCCGCCCTGGCGAGAGACAGGGCGGGAACGGGAACGTTTCTGTAGCGCGAAACCCCGGTCAGGAAAAGACCGATCCTTAAGCTGCGGCCTGAAACTTGCATAGATCGGCCTGGGGGAGACAACAAAAAACCGCTTTGCGGAAACAATCCCGGCGTCGTAGGGCGTGAAAAACAAATGGCAGACAATCAGTTGTCCAATGATGTCCCGCCGTCGCGCCCGGCCCTCGTCGCCCTTTGGACCGGGTTGGCCTATCTGCTTGGCGTCATCCTGGCAGTCAATTTCGTGAACCCCGGCGAGAAGATCGCCTTTTTCTGGCCGTCCAACGCCCTGGCCGCGGGCGTCTTGATTCTGGCCGCCCGGCGCCATTGGCCGCTGATTCTGGGCGCCGTGACGCTGGCCTACTTCCTCGGCCGGGTGCCGACGGGTCACCTGCCCTGGGCTGTTTACGTGGGTTTTTACCTGGCCAATTTGCTGGAGATCATCCTGGTCGCCTGGTTGGTGCGCCGTAATCTTCCGGATGGCGTGACCTTCGCCAATCTGGGCAGCGCCTTGCCCATCGCCTTGATCGCCGCGGTCCCGGCCTCGGTCTTGAGCGCCGTCGTCGGCGCGACGACGGTCACCCTCGGCCTGGAAGGCGCGTCCTTCGCCCGCGCCTTCGGCGTGTGGTTCACCGGCGACCTGTTTGGTTTGGTGCTGGTCTTGCCGCTGACGCTGGCTTTATTGTCGCCGGCCCGTGACGGCCGATGGCACGGCATCGATTGGCGGCACCTGGGTGAGGGCGCGTTGTTCGCCGGCGCCTTGGTCATGATCGGCGTCGGCGCGGCCTTGCTTGGCCAGACGGAGGCGTCCGTATGGCCGGCGGTGCCCTATCTGATCTTTCCGTTCCTCGCCTGGATCGCCTGGCGGATGAGCCTGCCTTGGGTCATTTTGGCGACGGTGATCGCCGGCCTGGTCCAGGTGGTCGCGACCTTCGCCGGCATTGGTTTGTTCCGTTTCGAGGGCATGTCGCCGACCGCCGAAGTGGTCATCATGAAGGTTTGCTTGACGACAGTGACGGTCGTGGTCTTGATCCTGGCCGTGCGCCTTGACGCACGGCGCCGGCAGATTTGCTAGGCGGGTTTCGGCGATATCCAGAGCGTGTCACGTTTAAATCGAAACGGCTGAGATCGACAGGTCGGGTTTCCGGCCAGGAGAAGAGGTGAAGGCGATGCGGGGCATCCCCGGGGGCGCCCCCGGTCAAATTCATGCGGGGACACCCCCGATGTCCCCCGGAAGCCGGCCTTCCCAGCCAGCGAACCGGAAACGGCGTCTCAACGATTCAATCTCGATATGACACGCTCCAGGCCGGCAGTGCGGCACCTTGCCGACGCTGGCGCCTCCTGATCGCCGCGCCCGCTGTCGCGGTTGCCGGCCAATTCGTCCTTCAAAAACTGAAACGGAGATGAAACCGTTTTTTCGGAATCACAAGTTTTCCGGAAACGCGTTCCTGGCATAAAATGAAGCAGCAAAAGAAGCTCTCGGAATTGCCGATCCCGGTGAACGGGGGCTTTCAGGGCGGCTTCACGAGACCCCGTATCCTTAAGCGACAAATAATCTACAGCGACAAGGGAGCCGCCGGACAAAAACCAATCCATGCGCATGAGGAGAGCATCCATGGAAATCGCCAAAAAAACGGCACCCCCGTCAACCGGCTTCTTAAACAACCTCGCCATCAAGACGCGGCTCTTGCTTGGCTTCAGCGCCGTCCTGTTGGTCATGCTCACTCTATCGGGCTTCGCCTACAACGGCTTTGTCAATGTTTCCCGTGACATCGACGAATACGCCGGCGAGGTCGAAGAAGCCAGCCTGATCGCCAAGATCGAGCGCCAGTTCCTGAAGCTGCGGACCCACGCGCGCGAATACGCCGCCTCCGGGCGCGAAACGGACGCCAAGGCGGTCCATGCCATCGCCGACGATCTGGCCGTCATTCTTGCCGAAGCCAAGACCAAGCTCAGCCAGCCGAAGCACGTCGAGGAACTGGCCCATCTGGCGGAGGCGCTTGACGCCTATCTTGCCAACTTCAAGCGGTCGGAAGAACTGATGCTTGAATTCAAGCAACTGATCCACAGCAAGTTGGAAAAGAACGGTGAACAAATCGTCGCCGATTTGGACGCCCTGATTCGTCAGGCCGAGGACGCGGGCCATGCCACGGTCGGCCAATTGGCCGCGGAAGCCCGCAAGCATGCCCTTCAGGCCCGGCTGTTCAGCAACATCCTGATCGGCCGCAAGGACGAGACTTTCGGTCAGAAGACGAAGGCGGAATTCGCCCGTCTGCATGCCGCCGTCGACGCCTTGGCCGATGCTGTGCAAAGCGATGCGGAACGCCGTCTCCACGCCGAAACGAAACGCCTGCTCGACGATTACGAAACCGTTTTCGGCAAGGTCTATGCCGACGAGCGGGCGATCCGCGGCCTGATCGACGGCGAGATGGCCGAAGCCGCGGCGACCATTGTCAAAGACGCCGAACACCTCCTGGAGGAGTTCAAGTCAATGGAAGCCGAGACCCGTCAGAAAGCCGTTGATCACATCGTCCTTGCGGAGCTTGAGATGCTGATTGCCGCAGCGGTCGGGTTTGGCGGCGGTTTGCTTCTGGCCTGGCTCCTGGGCAGCGCCATCTCCAAACCCGTCGTGTCGATGACCGGCGCCATGCAGCAAATCGCCGACGGCAACCTGAACATCGAGGTTCCGGCGCTGGGCCAGCGGGACGAGATCGGCCGCATGGCGAACGCGCTCGCGATCTTCAAGGCGAATACGGAAGAACGCTATCGCCTGGAAGCGGAACAGAAAGAGGCCGAAGCCCGCGCCGCAGCGGAACGCCGGCAAATGATGCTCGACCTGGCCGACAAGTT
>JANQIJ010000248.1 GCA_028282185.1 Rhodospirillales bacterium | reverse complement strand
AAAAAATGGGGCGCCGGCGGTTCCGGGACCGTCATGGGCAAGGGCCCCGGCCGCTGGCGCCCCGACCCGACCGCCGCGATGGGCTGGGCGGGGGAGCTGTGCTTTCCAGTGTAAAATCGCGTTGGGGGATCAGGGGAACGATCCGGCCGGGCGCCGAAACGCGGACGCAATTGTGCCGTTCGTTGCCGAGAAGGTAGCCTGCCTTATGCACCGTGTCAAGAAAAAAATCCGTTTTTTTGAAAAAATTTATATTTTTATGAATTTATGGTTATTTTTCAGATGCTTTTGTTCTCCGCCGCCAGGATCGCCGCCAGGCCCTCGCGATAGGTCGGATAGGCCAGGGCGACGCCCAGGTCGTGTTTGACCCGTCGGTTGGCAACCACGCGATTGTCGCGCCAGAAGCTTCGCGCCATGGGCGACATGGCGGCGGCCGCGTGGTCGAACGGGACCGGGTCCGGCGGATCCTGACCCAACAGGGCACAGGCATGGGCGACCACATCCGCCTGGGCCGCCGGTTCGTCGTCGCAGACGTTATAGACGGCGCCCGGATCGGGCCGGGCGATGGACGCGTCGAGTACCCGGGCGATGTCTTCCACATGGATGCGGGAAAACCGGTGCCCCGGCTTGTCGATGCGCCGGGCGGCGCCGGTCCGGACCTGATCCAAAACGCTGCGCCCCGGGCCGTAGATCCCGGCCAGGCGGAAGACATGCACGGGCAGGCCGGCCTCTGCCCATAGATCGAGCCAGGCCCGTTCCGCCCGGACGCGGTATTCGCTTCGGGGGGACGACGGGTTGAGGGGGCTGTCTTCGGTCACCAGGGCGCCGCCGGTGTCGCCGTAGACGCCGGTGGTCGACAGATAGCCGACCCATTCGAAATCCCCGGCGATCTTGCGAAGGTCATCCCCATGGCGGTTCAGGGCCGGGTCGCCCTCCGCCGTCGGCGGCGCCGAGATCAGCAGGTGGCTGGCACTCTGCAGGGCCGCCAGCCCCTCGCTATCCAGCGGCGCGGCGCCGTCGAACGGATGCGCCGCGATCCCGGCTGCCGCCAAATGGTCCGCCTTGCCTGTCGTGCGGCAGGTCCCCGAAACTTGCCCGCCCCGGCCGCACATCCGGTCGGCCAGCGCCCGGGCGCTGAACCCCAGGCCGAAACAAAACAGTTTCTCTGTCATGCGGTTCCTCCGTCGTCTCGACAAGGGTGGCGCGGAAACTTATAAGCGAGTGACCGCCCACCGGGGCATCTGCCTCTGAACCTCGCAGCATATAGAGGACCTAAAGACCGTGCCAGGGACTGTCCTGACCGCCCCGCGATGCTTTCGGCCGGCCCATCTGGCGGTGATCGGGTTGGTGGCCGGACTGGCGGTCTTCGTCCTTGTCGACGCCGCGCCGGCGGCGGAATTGGATCATGCGGCGGCGTATCGGGACTGCATGGCCTTGGCCAAGTCCCGGCCGCAGGACGGGTTCGAGAAGGCGCTTGGCTGGCGGTCGTTCGGCGGCGGCACGGCGGCAGAACATTGCGCCGCGGTCGCCCTGATCGAGCTGGAGCAGTTCGGCGAGGCGGCGACGCGGCTGGAACGCCTCGCCGACGATGCCCTGGAAGAGCCGGAAATCAAATCCGGGCTCTACGCCCAGGCCGGTCAGGCTTGGCTTCTGGAAGGCCGGCCCGAGGCCGCGACCCAGGCCCTGTCCCGTGCCATCGGCCTGACGCCCGGGCAGGCGGACCTATACATCGACCGGGCCCAGGCCTGGGCCGCGCGCAAGAACTTCGCCGCCGCCGAACTGGACCTGACGACGGCGTTGAACCTGGAACCGTCGCGCGCCGATGTCTATGCGCTGCGGGCCAGCGCCCGGCGTTTCATGGACCGGCCGAACGCGGCGCTGGCCGATGCCGAACTGGCGCTTGAACTGGAGCCGGCCAACCCGGAAGCCCTGCTTGAGCGCGGCATCCTGCGCCGATTGCGCGGCGACGCCGCCGGGGCGCGGGCCGACTGGCTGAGAATCCTCAACGGCATGCCCGACAGCGACGCGGCGGCCCCCGCCCGGCGCAACATCGAATTGATGGATGTGAAGCCCGACGCGGGCGGCACGGGCGCGGCCGACACAATCGGCGGTCCTCCCAGGCGGTGAGCAAACGGTCCGACGGGCGATCGAACAAGGACCTTTCGGATTAGGCGCGCGCCTTTTGGAGCGCTGTCCCGTGGCGCTTTGGCGGGCCGGCGAGAGCGCCTAAAAATCCAGATCGGCGTAATGGCGCGGCGGCGGGAAGCCAGGCATCCGGTCGGCCAGGATCGAGCGCATGCTGGGCCGGGATTTGACCCTGGCGTACCAATCCTTGGCTTCCAGGTGGTCCTCCCAGGGCACGTCGCCGAGATAGTCGATGCAGGACAGATGCGCGGCGGCGGCGGTATCTGCCAGGGAGAAATCGTCCCCCGCAAGCCAGCGGCGGCGCTCGACCAGGAAGTCGACATAGGCCATGTGATGATGGATGTTGCCGTGGCCGGC
>JANQIJ010000165.1 GCA_028282185.1 Rhodospirillales bacterium | reverse complement strand
GCCAAGCGGTCCTTGTCCGCGGTCACCTGGGCGGTGCATGCCGAGACCTCGGGTTTTCCCTTGTGCCGTCATTCGGTTTTCTTCTCGAACGCCTACCGAAAGGAATTCGACGATATCTTCCGCCGCGGGCGGCTGCCCCGAGACCCCACCGTTTACGTCTGTGCTCAAGACCGCTCGGACGGCGGCGGCTTGGCCGAAGCGGGTCCGGAACGGTTGCTTTGCCTGGTCAACGCGCCGCCCATCGGCGACCTTCACACCTTTACCAGATCGGAGATTGACGCATGCGAGACCACGATGATCGATCGGCTGAGCCAATGCGGTCTGGAGATCGCCCGCGATTCAAGACGGATCCGCGCGACGACGCCGACGGATTTCGCCCAGATGTTCCCGGGCTCGGGCGGGGCGCTGTACGGGCGGGCGCCGCACGGCTGGATGGCGTCGTTCCAGCGTCACGGGTCGCGCAGCCGCCTGCCGGGGCTCTATCTGGCCGGGGGCAGCGTGCATCCGGGGCCGGGGGTCCCCATGGCGGCCATTTCCGGCAGGTTGGCGGCGCGGGCCCTGATGGCGGACCGGATTTCCGCGTAAGCGTTCCGGAAAACGGCTATCACTGGTGGTATGTGGACGCGGTCAGTGACGACGGCCGGTCGGGCCTGACCATCATCGCCTTCATCGGCAGTGTGTTTTCCCCCTATTACGCCAGCGCCCGAAAGCGCGGCGCCGGCAATCCCTATCGGTTCTGTTCCATCAACGTGGCGCTTTACGGCGAGGGCGGCAAGCGCTGGGCCATGACCGAGCGGACGGAAAGGCAATTGCATCAGCGCCGCGACCGGTTCGCCGTCGGCCCCTCGTCCCTGACCTGGGACGGGTGCCGATTGACGATCCAGATCGACGAGATCACCTGTCCGATCCCGTCCAGGGTTCGGGGCCGCGTCACCCTGACGCCCAAGGGCCTGACCGAAACCCAGGTCTTGCTGGATGGCCCCGGACGCCATGTCTGGTGGCCCATCGCGCCGGCCTGCGACGTGGAGGTCGCGTTCGACAAGCCGGGCCGGAACTGGCGCGGACACGGGTACTTCGACAGCAACTGGGGGGCGGAGCCGCTGGAGGATGCCTTCCGCTATTGGACCTGGTTGCGGGCACCGACGCCGGATGGAACATTGATCCTCTACGACCTGGAGCGCCGCCAGGCGGACGACCTGGCCGTCGCCTTGATGATCGGGCATGACGGAAGGGCCCAACCCGTCGCCTCGCCGCCCAGGGCGGTCTTGCCGAAAACCGGCTGGCGCGTCCGCCGCGAAACCCGGGCGGATGACGGCATCCGGGCGCGGGTGGCCGAGACCCTGGAAGACACGCCGTTCTATTCCCGTTCGCTGATCGAGACCCGGTTGAACGGTCTGCCTGTAACGGCCATGCATGAAAGCCTGGACATGGACCGGTTCGTCCATCCGGCGGTGCAGCTCATGCTGCCGTTCAAGATGCCGCGCTGGACACGTTAGTCGGGCCTGTCGTCTGATGCCTGGCGGGGGCCTTCTTCCGCCCGACGTTCTTTGTCTTTATAGCGTTTGAGTGAATAGAGCTGCCAAAACCCGAAAACCAGGACGCCGCCGAAAATCAGCACCATTTCGATGATGCCGAATGTTCTGGGGTCCATCAGGCGGCGGGGCGGGGGGCCTGGAGCGCCGCTTCCGTGCGCGCCTGTTCTTGCCGTTTGAGGCGCATGAACAGATCGAGGGTCCGCTCGACCCGTTTGTTGAGGGCCCACCAGGCAGGGGATGCGCCGGCAAGGCCGGGGTGTTCGCCGGACGAGGCGGTGACCAGAAACTGGGTCTCGTCCAGGGCCGGGATGGCGCGCCAGCCCGACGGCAGGGCGGCCGACGCGAGGATCGGGATCAAGAGCGTGGCCTTGCGGCGGCCCGGCACGATGGCGCGGTGTTTCACGGAGTTCAGGCCCTTGCGCTCCAATTCGCGGCCGATTTCCGCATAGAAATACCGGGCGGCGAAGATCGCCGGGCGGCAGGCCAGGGGCAGGCGCGTGATCCCCATTTCGGCGCGTTTATAAAGCACGTCGGCGGTCGCCAAGAGGCGCTGGATGACGGATGCCAGACGGTCATCGAACACCGGGTCCGCGAGCCAGGCGTCCGGGTCCAGGCCCGCGTCGCGCATCCAGTCGCGGGGCAGGTAAAGCCGGCCGTTGCGGGCGTCCTCGCCCACGTCGCGGGCGATGTTGGTGAACTGCATGGCCACGCCCAGGTCGCAGGCCCGGGCCAGGACGTCCGGGTTCCGCCGGTCCATCAACAAGCAGGTCATGGCGCCCACGGCGCCGGCGACCCGGGCGGCATAGGCGTTGAGGTCGCTGATCGTGTGATAATCGCGTCCCTCGGCATCCCAGACGATGCCTTCCAGAAGTGCGTCCAGAACCTCGCGGGGAATGCCGTATTCGACGACCACGCGGGAAAGTGCCCGGTCCACCGGATGGTTTCGCGGCCTGCCCGCGTAAACCAGGTCGAGCTGGGCATGCAGGCCGTCGACGGATTCCACCGTGCCGCCGTCCTCGTCCACGGTGTCGTCGGCGATCCGGCAGAAGGCGTAGAGCACCGTGGCGGCGGTCCGGATGCGTTCCGGCAGCAGCCGGGACGCGGCGTAGAACGTTTTCGATCCCGCCATCAGGAGGCGGCGGCAGGCGGCCAGGTCGGTCACCCAGCGGCTGTAATCTTCATGCCACAGTCTGGCCATGGGGCACCATTCGGTCGAGTATCTTGGCGGTTGAAAGAACACCCGGCAGGCCCGCCCCCGGATGGGTGCCGGCGCCGACGATATAAAGATTGGGCAGTTCCTCCGACCGGTTGTGCGGGCGGAACCAGGCGCTTTGCCAGAGCACCGGCTGCATGCCGAAGGCGGCCCCCCGGAGCGACAGGAAATCCGTCTCGAAACCCTTCGGCGTCAAAATTCGGGACGAGACCACGGATTTGCTCAGTCCTGGCAGCAGGTGCGCTTCCAGCCGGGCTTCGATCTTCCGCCGGTAGGTCTCGGCGAAGGCCGCCCAATCCGTGCCGCTTTCCAAATGCGGGACCGGCGACAGCACATAAAAGGAATCGCAGCCGTCGGGCGCCAGGCTGGGGTCCGTCTTGGTCGGCCGGTGGAGGTAAAGCGAAAAGTCGTCGGCCACCCGCTTGTGGCGGAAAATGTCGCGCAACAGGCCCTTATACCGCGGGCCCAGGAAGATCGTGTGATGGGCCACGTCCTCGTAGCGCCGGTCGGTGCCGAAATACCAGACGAACAGACTGTTGGAGGACGACGCCAGGTCGATCCGCCGGTCCGTCCAGCGCTTGCGCGCCGAGGCCGGGACCAGGTTCCTGTAGGTCCAAAGCGTATCCCCGTTGGATACCACCACATCGGCCGGAAGATGCGTTCCGTCCGCGAGCCGCACGCCTGTCGCCCGGCCCTGGTCCACGGTGATTTCGGCCACTTCCGTGTTCAGGCGGATCTCGTTGCCCTGGCTTTCGATCAGTCCCGCCAGGCCGGTGACCAGACTGTTGGTGCCGCCCATGGCGAAGTGCACGCCCCAGTGCTTTTCCAGGTAGGAGATCAGGGAGTAAATCGACGTCACGCTGAACGGATTGCCGCCGATCAACAGCGGATGGAAGCTGAACACCACGCGCAGCCGGGGGTCCTTGAAATACTTGCTGACCAGGCCGTAGACCGACCGGTGACTGGCCAGTCGCATCATGTCGGGCACGACCTTCAGCATGTCGGTGAAGCGCTGGAACGGGACGTCGCCCAGTTTCACGAAGCCGACGTCGAAATTTTCCTTGGCGGCGGCCATGAACCGCTCATAGCCGGCCAGGTCGCCGGGAGAGAAGCGCGCCACCTCGGCCCGCATGGCCTGGGCGTCGCCGGTGTAATGAAAGGTTTCCCCGTCATCGAAGCGGATCTCATAGAACGGGTCCATGGGGCGAAGTTCCACATCGTCGGTCATGTGCTTGCCGCAAAGCTCCCAGAGTTCCTCGAACAGGTAGGGCGCCGTGACGATGGTCGGGCCGGCGTCGAAGACGAAGCCGTCCTGCCGGTGGACCCGGGCGCGGCCGCCCGGCTGGTCCAGTTTTTCAAGCACCGTCACCCGGTAGCCCCGCGCCCCCAGCCTGATCGCGGCGGCCAGCCCGCCGAAGCCGGAGCCGATGACGATCGCGTGGGGGCGGCGGACCGTCGAAACGCCCCGCCGCGCCCCTGCCAATGTGGGTGTCACTACATTCATGACAAAAAGAACTGTAATATATAGTTGACACATAGGGCAACCGAAAACCCCAGGAACTCTAGGGTCGGCGGTCGGTTTTCCGCCAAAAATCGCGGATCATGCCGCAAATCTTGGCCGGTGCTTCCTCGTGGGCCAGATGGCCCAGGCCGTCCAGGTTGACCAGCTCGGACCCGGGGACCAGCGCATGGACGCGCTCGGCGTAGGATGCGGGGATCATGCGGTCTTTCTCGGCCGTGACGAGGAGCAGCCCGGGCTTCAGGCCCGGCAGATCCCGGGCCAGGGCCTGCAAATCCCAATTGGCCATCATGCCCAGCGCCGCCCCGGCATGGTTCGAACTGCGGGCAAGAATGGAATAGCAGCGCAGCGCCTCCGGATCGATTTCGGACCCGGTGCGGCCGAGAAGTTCCGAGACCACGTCGGGATTTCGCGCCCGCCAGGCGAACAGGCGTGGGGTCAGGGGGTTGAGGGCGAACAGTTTGGCGCCGACGGCGTAAAAACCGCCGCGCGGCCCGCCCAGCGGCAGTAACGCGCCGCCCAGACTGATCACCGCTTTCGCATCGACGGCGCCGTCCAGGCACATGCGGGCGGCGATGGCGGCCCCCGCCGAATGGCCGATGATCAGGTTCGGCCGCTTGCCGAGCGTCTTGATCAATCGGGCGCAGAGCATGGCCATGCCGGTCAGCGAGAGCTGCGCCTGTGCCGGCTGCCCGGTGAACCCGTGCCCCGGCAGGTCGGGGGCGACGATCTGGAAGTCTTCCGCCAGGTCGGGCAGCATGGCGTGCCAGGAATGGGTTGCCGCGCCGGTGCCATGCAACATCAGCGCGACGGGCCGGTCATCCTCGGCGTCCCCGGTTTCCTGAACATGCCAGCGGATGCCGCCGGCGGCGACGAACCGGCTCAGGTCCCGGTTCGGCCAATCCGCGCCGTCGACGGCGAAATCCAGCCGTCCGACCATGGGGCTCTATCTCCCGCCGCTGGTCCGGACGCCGGCGACGGCCTGGGTCACGGCGTCGGCCTTGGCGTGGGGCAGGGGCAGGTAGATGGCGTCCATTTCCCGGGCCAGGCGTTCCGCCGCCGCCTGGGGCCGGGGCGAGGCATCGACCAGGATCGACAACAGGCCCGCCGCCCTGAACCGCTGCGCCGCCAGGGTCGCGTCCGCCCCGGCCATGGCCCGGTCGGGGGTGCCGTCCCGGGCCACGTTGGCCCGGCCGTCGGTCATCACCACGATCACCGGCGTCTGGCCCTTGCGGCGGATGGCCTGCGCCAGATGCTCCGCCGCGTCCAGGCCCGCGGCCAGGGGCGTGCCGCCGCCGCCGGGCAGCCCGGCGGGCGTGCGCTTGGCGCGCACCAAGGATCGGGTCGGCGGCAGGATCAGGTCGGCCGTCTCGCCGCGAAACGCGATGAGCGCCACCTGATCTCGGCGCACGTAACATTCGGCGAGCATCAGCTCCACCGCGCCCTTGACCTCGGCCAGGCGATGCAGGGCGGCGGAGCCCGAGGCGTCGACGACGAAGACGGTGGTGGTTCCGGCCCGTTGTTTGTAGCGGGTAAACCGGAAGTCGTCCTTGCGCACTTGAATCCGCCCGAGACCGGAATCGTCATCCGCCCGATCGCCGGATCTGTTCCGGCGCAGCGGCTGCCAGGGAGCCGCGGCCCGCAGCGTCTCGATCACGTTTAGCCGGTTGGACCGGTCGGCGCGGCCCCGGCTCAGGCCTGCCGGACGGCCGCGCCCGGACGCCGATTGCAGGGCGCCGGATTTTCCCTCGCGCGACCCGGACCCGGTTTTCCGGCCCGCCTTGAGCTGGGCCAGCAGGCCCGGCGGGATGGCGGCCTGGGCCGCGGCCAGGACCATGTCGGCCAGGGCTTGGATCAGTTCTTCCTCGCTCGGCGGCGTGTCCTCGGTATCGGGCGGGTCCTGGTCCGGCGGGTCCGGTTCGGGCGGCGGATCGTCGTCTTCCGGCGCCTCCTCGGGCGGGCTGGGCAGAACCGTGGCCCGAGGCGCCAGGACGAGCCGGGCGGCGGCCGCCGCGTCGGCCTCGGTGACATTCCGGCGGCCGTCCAGCGCGGCATGGGCCCGGGCCGCCTTCAGGGCGAACATCAAGGGGCGCAACGACGGGATGCCGAGCGCCAGGGAGGCTTGAGCCAAGGCGTCGCTGATTTCGGAGCTGGCTTCGATCTCAGGATAAAGCGTTCGCGCGCGTTTCACGGCCCGGACGGCCGGTGGGTCGCCCATCGCGGCGGTGCTGACCGGGTCGAGATCGATCATGAAGGCAAGCCGGTCGAGCAGCACCGGCGGCGGGCCGCCGTCTCCGCCCGCGCCGTCTCCGTCCAGGCTTTCGTCGAACAAGACGGCGCCGAACCGGGCCGGCACGGTGGATGCCAGGCCGTCCCGCTCGGCGACGGCGACGCCCCGGTCGAGGGCCTGGGCGATATGGGCCGCCGTTCCCGGACCGGCCCGTTCGGCCATGGCCAGCATCAAGACCCCGCCGTCGCATTCACCCAGCAGTCCGGGCTCGGCCACGGGCCTGCCCGCGTCCAGGGTCGCGGCCAGATCGAGGCCGCCCAAAAGGCGGCCGGGCGTGACGTTGACCGGCACCTTGCGCAGCGGCGCGCCCTTGGGCAGAAGAGGCCGCAGCAACCCGGTCCAGGCGTCCCGTACCGGGCCCGGGCGGGCACAGACCCGAATGCCGCCCAGGCCATGGGGGTCGATGGCGAACAGCCGGGCGGCGAGCACGGCATCCCGCCACAGGTCCGCCCCTGTCGCCTGGGCCTCGGTCATCCCAGGGTTTCTTGCACGGCCCGCGCAACCCGGACGGACGAGCCCGCCTCGTCCAGGGGATCGCGGCGCAGCCGGTGGCGGAGCGCCGGCCCGGCGATCCGTTTCACATGGTCGACGGTGACCTTGTCCTTGCCGTCCAGGGCGGCGGCGGCGCGCCCGGCGCGCAACAGGGTCAGCTCCCCGCGCAAGCCGTCGGTGCCGAGCGCGAGACAGAGGGCCGTCAGCTTTTCCATGACTGGGTCGGGCACCTTGACCTTGTCCAGGGCATCCCGCGCCTTGGTGATCTTGCGCCGAAGGGCCGCGTCCTTTCGTGCCCATGCCTTCACGAAGGCGGCCGGGTCGCGGTCGTACTCGTCCCGCCGACGGATGACGTCGATGCGGTCCTTGACGTTATCGGGCGTGCCGACCTCGATCGACAGGCCGAACCGGTCCAAAAGCTGCGGGCGCAATTCGCCCTCTTCCGGGTTGCCGCTGCCGATCAGGACGAAGCGGGCCGGATGACGGATGGAGAGACCCTCGCGTTCCACCAGGTTCTCCCCCGAAGCCGCCACGTCGAGCAGCAGGTCCACCAGATGGTCTTCCAGCAGGTTGACCTCGTCGATATAGAGGAAGCCGCGGTTGGCCCGCGCCAGCAGGCCCGGCTCGAAGGCCTTGACCCCTTCGGCCAGGGCGCGTTCCAGATCAAGCGCGCCGACCACCCGATCCTCCGTCGCGCCAAGCGGCAGGTCGACCACCGGCACGGGCATGTCCTTGGCCGGGGGCGGGCCGCCCTCCGTGGTGCTGTCATCCAAGGAGTCCTCGACGGGGCTGTCCGGATGACTGTTGTAGGGGCAGCCGGGGATCATGGGAATTTTCGGCAGCAGGCCGGCCAGCGCCCGGACGGCCGTGGACTTGCCGGTTCCCCGGTCGCCGAACACCAGGACGCCGCCGATGCCGGGATCCGTCGCCGCGATCATCAGCGCCAGTTTCATTTCCGTCTGGCCGACAATGGCGGAAAAGGGAAACGGCTTCGCCATGGTTGTTGCTCTCTCCGATACGGTGGCCGGCGTCAATCAAGGTTTACGCAGGCGAACGATAACGCCCTTACCGCGCCTAAGGGTCAAGACTCATAAATCATGTTGTCCTGTGATCGGCAAGTGTCCGCTTTGGGCAAGAAAGGTCCGGAAACCGTGGTTCGTCCCCGGTGACGGGGCTTGACGCCCCCAAAGCGGACAATCGCCGACCCGGTTAGGCTTGGGTCTTTTGACCGCCGGGCGTCGGGTTTCGGTGGTTGCGATGCCCCGCATCGCGCCCGTCTCAACCCTAACCGGCGGCAAAAATACCCAAGTCACAGTCAACATCATTTATGGGCCCTGACCCTCGAAAGGACGACTTTGTTCAATTGCCACAAAGACAGGTTCAAGGCGCCGGCGAAGGTGACCCAGACCAGGTAGGGCACCAGCAAGTAGGCGGCGATCGGGTCGATGGCATGGAACAGGAAAATGGTCGCGGCAATGGAGACCCAGAACAGCACCAATTCGATGAAGGCCAGATCGGGGCGACGCAGGCCGAAGAACAGCACGGACCAGGCGCAGTTCAACACCAGGTGGACACCATAGACGCCGAGCGCGACCCCGGCGTCGCCTTCCAGGCCGCCGGCGCGCCAGACCCGCCATCCGGCCAGGGTGATCATCGTATAGAGCACCAGCCAGGCCGGCCCGAACAGCCGATCGGGCGGGCACCAGCGGGGCTTTACAAGATCCGCGTACCATTGGCCCGGCCGGCAGATCGCGCCGGAGGAGGCCGCCGCCACATTGGCGAGGGCAAAGGCGGCCAGCGCCAGGTAATCCGAATCGGTCATCGGGACGTAGGATACATAAAGACGTTGTATTTCAGAAAACAATGATCGCCTCAATGGGGGACGCGCCGCTTGTTTTTCCTCAATTGACGCCCCTCAACCCAAAGGAGCCCCACCAAAGGAGCCCCACCAAAGGAGCCCCGGGCGTGAACCCCTCCCGTGCCGTTTCGGGGCCGGCGTCCGGCGGCGATGGGGCGCCCATGTGCCGTCGGAGATTGAGGCGCATGTGGGCCGAAGGGTGATGGCAAACGGATCGGCGGTGCGCCGTCCTTTGCAATGGAACTGAACCGGTCAATCCGCGCATACTAAGGGGAACAGAGCAGGGGTAGGATCAATGGACGGCCTGAACCAGCCGCGCCAAGAGGGCGGACCATTGGACAATGTCGGCTGGCATGCCGTGGTCCGGCTGCTGCGCCCCTACGGCGTCCGGGTCGCCGTCGCGCTGGTGGCATTGCTGGTCACGGCGGGCGCCAGCCTGTCCGTCGGCCTGGGGCTCAGGGATCTGGTCGATACGGGCCTCACCGCGTCGAACATCCGGGGCCTGGAACGGGCGCTGATGCTGCTTCTGGCGACGGGCGTGGTGATCGCGGTCGGCAGTTACATCCGCTACTACATGATGACCTGGCTGGGCGAACGCGTGGTCGCCGACTTGCGCCGCGATCTGTTTCAAAACCTGATCCACCGGGACGTCGTTTTCTTCGAAGCACGCAAGACCGGCGAACTGCTCTCGCGCCTGACGACCGATACCTCCCTGTTGCAGACCATGATCGGCTCCAGCCTGTCCCTGGCCGTCAGAAACGGGATCATCCTTCTGGGCGGCCTGGTGATGATGACGGTGACGAGCCCGAAACTGGCCATGGCCTGCGCGGTGATCGTGCCGGTCGTGGTCACGCCGGTCTTGTTTTTCGGGCGCCGGGTGCGCCGCTTGTCCCGCGAAAGCCAGGACCGCGTCGCCGATGTGGGCGCCTTCGCGGAAGAAAGCTTCAACGCCATCCGCACCGTCAAGGCGTTCAATCAGGAATCGGGCAACCTGGACCGGTTCAACGCCGAGGTGGAGGGCGCTTTCGCGACGGCGCTCCGCCGGACGCGCGTGCGGAGCCTGTTGACCTCGACGGTCACCATCGTCGTTTTCTGCGGCTTGGGCGCCGTGCTGTTCATCGGCGGCCATGACCTGGTGTCCGGGCGGATGAGCCCGGGCGAACTGACCGCCTTTCTTTTCTACGCGGTCATGGTGTCTTTCGCCGCCGGCGTGGTCTCCGAGGTCTACGGCGAGCTTCAACGGGCGCGCGGCGCCTTGGAACGGATCGCCGACTTGTTGCAGCCGACCGATCGTCGGGCGCCGTCGGGCCATGGTCCGGATACGGAACAAGATGCGCGACGGGGTGCGGGCAGCGTTTCCTTGCGGGGCGTCTCGTTCCACTATGCGTCCAGGCCCGACGCGCCCGCCTTGCAGGATGTCTCGCTGGATGCGAAGCCGGGCGAAACCGTCGCGCTGGTCGGTCCGTCGGGCGCCGGCAAGTCGACGATCTTCCAATTGATCTTGCGCTTCTACGCACCCCATGGCGGCACGATCGAGATCGGCCGCCGCGACATTCGGACCATGGCCCTGGCGGATGTCCGCCAGCAAATCGCCCTGGTGCCGCAG